>JAHQVY010000356.1 GCA_019634095.1 Cellvibrionaceae bacterium | reverse complement strand
TAGCATTGCGATAAAACAAGGCCAAACTCTGGTTCACTTGGCCTTGTAAACCGAGCTTCGCCGTCCAGGTTTGCGAGCTCCCCGGTAGTGTCGACGCGCGCAAACCGAGTGAGTTTGTTACCTGCCCCTTTAAATAAAAGGCGATATCTGATTGTGGATTGGTTTGATCCACTGCCAGTACCAAACCATTGCCGAGCCCAGTGTCGCTCCCGCCGAGGTGTAAACCCTGTACCGAGGTAGTTACATTGGTATTGTTATGGGTTACCGCCGCCGCAATCGGCAAGGTTTCCACATCGCCCCAATCGCCGCCAGTATCGAGTTGGGCGATAAATAAATTGCTGGTGGCGCTTTGCTCTAATCCACTACCGGCACTTACCGCTTGATAGTCCTCTATGCCAAAACTCGCTAAACCGTGAAAATAGCCCGAGATAAAAATGTGCTTGCTGCGCGGGTCGTAAACCACGCCGGTGGCGACATCGTCGCCAGAACCACCAGCGGTTTTTAGCCACTGTAAATTACCTAACCAGTCGAGCTTGGCAACAAATATATCGCGACCACCCTGGTTTTTACCTTCGAGGCTAAACGAACCTTGCTCTTCCCGTTCGCCGTCTTCATTTTGATCTTGAAATACGTTTATTTTCGGTGCTTCATCGGCCCCGGCAGACGCTTCGAAATAACCCACTAAATATAAATTACCTTCGAGATCAGAAACGCTTTCCACAATGCGTTGGTTTCCCGCGCCATCTAATTTTAAGGTAAAGGGTGCCGGGCTCTGGGCATCGAAGGCCCAACTTAAGCTGGCAAAACTTGCGAGAAACAAATACCACAGGCTGCACAACAAAACCGTATTACGCTTTACCAGCTCTCGCCCATTTGTGTTTTTTTTGTGTTTCGTTATTTTCATGGCAACTTTTATGGCTATTTTCATGGCTACTTTCATGGCAATACCTCGTCAGCTGCGGGGTTAAGTTCATCAATACTCACAACGCGTTCTAAAATAAAATCGCCGCGCAGGTAAATAGGCTTTTTATGCATGCCGTGAATAATTTCTGAAAATTCACCACGTGCTTGCCCCAAAGGTACAAATAGGTTGCTGTTGTTTTGCGGCGTAAACTGAAAACTTAGCTGCCGTTGAATATCCCAAATTTCTCGCTTATAGGCTTCGAGTGAAGCCGGTTGCGGCTGACCATTGGGCAGTTTGCCATCGTGATTTGGGTGGTATTGATGACGCATCGGATGGGTAGGGCTATTCTCGGCAAGAGTTAAGTCGATATGGCATTCGCCACCATGCAGCACCACAGCGCCATCGCAAACTAAGGTTTTATGGGAAGCGGAGAAATCGAAAACCGGGCTGGATAAACGATAACCCTGCCCGACACCGCCCGCTTGTTGCACCGTGGCAAAATCCCCTAAGCGCGTTTCATCGGTCACCAATACTGTATCGCCAATTGGGCTGATACCGCTCACAGGGTCTGGCGAACCTTTTTGCGCCATCATATACACCGTTTTTAACAAGCTAAGGCTGCCATCGGCGGCATAGTGCAATAGCAAACGAAATGACAGCTCTGAAGCGACGGGGGTGGTTGTTATGGCGTCTTCGGCATTGGCTTGGGACACTTCGCGAAGCGTTACGGAACCCACATACAAACCGTAAGCGGGCGGGGAAGGTTCGATATAAACGGGAATATGTATTTCCGCTTGACTGCCACGCAGCGTAAAAAGGCTACTGCGGGCTTCGTTGATATTGCTTCTATCCACACCCAGCTTAATAGCCAACCCTTCACCCGGAGCTAAGCTGGGCGCAAGTTGCGACACCGAGGGCCACAAAGATTCGCCGTTATCATCATTTTCGCCGGCGTAATAATATAAAGGCAATGCATTGGAGAGGCTGGTGCTTAGAGCGAGAGATTGGCCGCCGCGATTGCTTAGCGTAAACGAACGCGTAGCAACACTGTCGCGAAAATTGATGCCGTTTAACGTGGCCGAGTCAATATCCAAGGGGCCCGACTGGGTAAAACTGCCATCGTTAAAAATCCAGTAGGCCCTACCCGCCTGGGCCGGCGAGTTTTTACTTAAACTCGCCCACGAACCGTCTGGATTTAATGAAAATATCGGCGGGTTGCTAACGGAAGGAATGGCTAAAAAATCTGCAAAACTGGGTGTTTCCCCCACAGATAATGTCGAATCAATTGCCAAGCCGGTTAAAGTAAACGTATCTGGCACCCAGCGAATGTTGCGGTTCAGCGGCACGCCGCTCACCGTAAATGTTTGCGGGCTACTTTGCTGGTCTGGGTCGATTTTTATTAAATAAGGGCGCGCGCCAAGTACTTTATATAAATTGGTAACGACACTAGCCTGTGGCCCCGCCGCTGCGGGAACATAACCGTACCACCCCGGGTCGTTAAAACCTATTTCATTGGCGTCTTCAACAAACTGCACCGAGGAATCCGGCTCGATCCACGCCCATACCTGCTGCAAGCCGACAATACTGGCAAAGACATTGGCAGGTGAAGCATCATCTTCGGTTTCGGGATTATCATCGTCGGGCTGTACATTGAGAAACACTGCATTCCAGCCTGGCTGAAGAGTAAAACTCTGCTGGTAAAGAGGGTTAGCCAACCCTGGTAGAGAGGCAAAAAATAGAGACAATAACGCGGCTGCGCTGATGATTTTTTTCATAGCGAAATTACATACCAAGTTAATTAAAAATAACAAAAAAAGGGCCTGAACGCCAATTAAATAAACAATTTACTATTTAATAGTGAGGGCAGTCTGCAAAGATATTTCACCAATATGCCCAGCCAAATCGTTACAACATTAAACCATAAAAATATAATTCTTATATGAATAAATTATTAAATGTTGATTTATTGGATAGAGAAAAAGAAAGAGAGGAACATAGAGGCGCACATGAAAAATAAAGAAATTTTTCATTCTTTCGAAAAACTTTATATCCGTGGCGTTTATACGATGATTTTAGTCGCGAATACAATCTTGCTTGGAGAGGCGGCAATGACAAAGATATAAAAAATTAGGATAATGCGGGAGCAAATACCGAGAAGCCGTTACCGAGAGAATGCACAATATCCTTTATATTTATAAGGCATAAAATTCAAGCGCTGTAGGCATATAATATAAAGAGCAAACCCGAATATTGCATAACTAGGTGAGATAAAAAGCCTTTAGTGGGTTTTAGCATCGTCTGGAAATTTTCTAGATTTACCCGTAGCGCTTGAAATTCAGGTGTTACACCTACACCAATTAAGGTTTTTAGCAAGGCGCTACTCGCAAGAACATAGGGTATTAGGGCAACACCCAATGGCAAGCAATATTCCCAAAAGGCTTGAGAACTTTCTTTGATTTGATAGGCGCTGACGCTACGCAAGCCATACTGCGCAACTGAACCTATTCGATTTTTACTAAAAACATGAGCGAAGCCGATTTTTAAAAGAGCTGTCTGATGCGGGCGCACTCCCAAATTGTGCGTTAAAAATATCATGCTGCCTTAAACTCAAGGTTTTTTAGCGTATCCCAGCGCCCAGCTTTGTAATAGCTACGCAACATCAGCATTTCATTAGTGGTGTCCTCGTGCCAGAAAATACATGGGCTTTTCAATCGCAAATTCACCACTCGGCAAATTGAACTTTCTATCGCGCCACGACCAATTGGTAGCTTTAAAGCTGAAACACCTTGGTCGTTCATTCGGTTTTGATTCTTGATAAAATATTCACGCTCCTTTTTAACGAGCTTTTTCCGGCTGACTTACAAACCGCTATGGTGTCGGCAATCACCAACCCTACATGCCCGCTCTTCAGGCGACGACGACTTTTACGCACCCATTTTTTCTGTGTCGCCGTTGACCAGGCCGACTGTTGTTTTGCCAAGCTTGTGAGGTACTGCACCGCATGATAAAAATCGATTACCTCATAAACCTTATCCGCATCGATTCCCAGCGTTGTAATGAGTGTTGTTACCCTCTCCCATATCCATAGCGCACCATCAGAAACGAATAATACTTTATTTGCACAGTCAATACTCATCTGCTTAACGTCGTAAGCCAGTGGCGTAAATATTGCCTCAGGCCCACCAAGCGTGCCATCGATATAGGGTGAAAACGTGTTATCTATCCGCCCTCCTTCGTTCGTGTATTGTGCTTGTTTTTATCACAATTTCTTGCATAATAAACCACTTTAATCGGGATAAAAGTGCCGCCGATAAATCGAAAATTCACTATTCGCCAGCCGCAGTTTTTGTATCTACCAGGTAACAGTGTGACAAAGTCTTTTACCGCTGCAGCCATTTCATTATTTTCGATAGCTTTTTGGATGCGCGATGCGCTCATCAAGTCGGCCACTTCACACGCTTGCTGATGAAATGCATTCTCGATCACGTCTACAGCTTCAGCCGACACAGCTTATGAGGTTTTTTCCGAGCACAACTGCGAATTCATTGTATCGATTAACGATTGAATTCTGATTTCGATATCTGCGATAATGATTATACTTCTTTGATTTTTATTATTCATGCCGTTTGTTTTTGCGCTAACAAATACGAGCGACACAATAGTAGGCAAGGCAGCCCTTTCAGAGTCGGTGATTTTCAGCTTTTGAACCATTACCCATCTATGGCGCCAAATTACATATTCCCTGGTTTATTTCATTCTTTTTTGCTTAATTTTCAAGCGTTGGATCGCCGACTTTTTGGGAATAATAGGTAGTTTCAATATCCTTACATTCCCTACCTTCAGGCTTTGCCTGTCGCAAGCTGGGCTCACAGCCGTCGAAAATTCGAAGTGCTAAAAGACAGTTTTCCAAAAGAAAGCGCGCGAGACAGCATTCCGTTTCAGAGTTTGAAGAGTTAACTCCGCGGGCTTAGAAAGAAAAATTTTCCGATAACCCTTTGCGGTCGGTTTTTTTAGTGGATATTTTGTAGAGTAGCAACCGCTGCATGTCAACTGCGCATTAGAATAACTTATCATTTTAAATTAATTGAAGTCGCGCAATCGAGATGGCGACGGCTTCACGGTTACAAATTAATAGCGGACATTATCAGCGGAATTAAATTTATTGATGGCGTTCGACAAGATCGAACACATGACGCCGCTTTATGGTTTTCACACAC
>JAHQVY010000355.1 GCA_019634095.1 Cellvibrionaceae bacterium | reverse complement strand
CGAAGAGTTTTTGAGTAAGCATTCGGGTTTAACGTAGGTTTTCTAACGGCTTTTTATTGTTAGTCTGTTATTATACCCCAAACACTCGAGATTTAGGCCTCGCAAGCCAACAAAGCGCCACCAATCAATATTTGTTAAAATGCCACGGCCTTTCATTTATTCAGTAGTGAAAATCCAATATTGCAAGTTGAAAGCTGAATATTACAAACTAAAAATTGAAAGTTGAAAGTTGCAAACTGAATATCGAAAGTTGAGTATTGAAAGTTGAATATTGAAAGTTGCGGAGCACGAAGCAAGGATGCCCCGGTTTCGCCTCTTTGACATGTTGAGGCAACTCCACCCATAAACATTGCGCTAATCGCGGCGCATTATTAGCCACGGTGTAGTTGCTGTATGCAACCACAAACTCCCCGCAAAGCAATAGCAATGGCAATTACAAACGTAATAACAGGCGAATTCGCAGATGACATTAAAAGCGGTTTTTTTTGACCTTGACGGCACCTTATTCGACACCGCAGATGATCTGGGTAATGCACTGAATAATGTACTGCAACAGCACGGTCGCCAGCCCTTGGCGCTGCAACAAATTCGTGCAGTCGTTTCCGATGGTGCCAATGCGCTGCTCCAATTCGGGTTTAAGCTGCAACCGGAAGCGGAAAATTTTTCGCAGCTAAGAAGTGAATTACTGCAGAACTACTTGCAAAATATTGCCACGCACACCCGTCCCTTCCCCGGTATTAATGAACTTATCGGAAACATTGCTCAGCATCAACGCATGTGGGGCATTGTTACCAACAAACCCTGGGTTTACACCGAAGCACTTTTAAATAAATTTAGTTTTGCTGAAAATCCCGTAGCGGTTATCTGCCCAGACCACGTAACAGAAAAAAAACCGGCGCCAGAAGCTTTAATTTTGGCTTGCCAGCAAGCCAACTGTCATGTTTCTGAGGCAATCTATGTTGGCGATCATGTACGCGATATTGAATGCGGTAAACGTGCCGGTGTGCAGGCAACCATTTCTGCAGGATACGGCTATATTGCCAGTGGAGAAGATGCCACACGGTGGGACGCCGACTGGCATGTCGAAAGCAGCGAGCAGTTGTGGCCTATTATTCGCCAATACTGCGCTACGCCTTCAGATAAAAAGTAGCAAAAAAGACAGGATACATCATGATAGACTCAGAGTTTTTAACCCAGTACCAACCCCGCGAAAATTTGTTGCAAAATAAAGTCGTTGCCGTTACCGGCGCCGGGGATGGCATCGGCAAGGCTACTTCGCTAGCTTTTGCCAAGCACGGCGCAACGGTGATTCTTATAGGTAGAACACTGGCCAAACTTGAACAAGTTTACGATGCCATCGAAAACGCCTCCTGCCCCAAGCCGGCCATTTACCCCATGAATTTTGAAGGCGCCGAAGAAAAAAGCTTTCACGAGATGCGCGATGTATTTGTTAAGGAATTTGGTCAGCTAGATGGAATTTTACACAATGCCAGTCAACTGGGTAAGCGCACCCCCATATCTGACTATCCGCTGACTGAGTGGCATAAAATCTTACATGTTAACTTAACTGCGCCCTTTATAATGACGAAAACTTTGTTGCCACTGCTGCAAAAATCTTCTGGGGCCAGTGTTGTCTTTACCAGTTCATCGGTGGGCAAACAGGGCAAAGCCTATTGGGGAGCCTACGCGGTATCGAAGGCCGCCACCGAAAATTTAGTGCAGGTTATGGCGGACGAGCTCGACGGCACCAGTAAAATTCGCGTCAATGCTATTAACCCGGGCGCAACGCGCACCCGCATGCGCGCGGCGGCCTACCCCGCGGAAGACCCTAGCACGGTGGTAAACCCGGAGAGCATTGTAAACCGCTATTTGTTCTTAATGGGCGACGATAGTGAACTGATTAACGGACAACAATTTGATGCGCAGCCCTAAATAGAGCACGCTGAGGACGCAATGCTGAGGACACTTATGCTTATAGAAATAGAAAGCGTGCCCGTTGTTTGCGTCATCTTTTTTGGTCCGGCACTCAACTATCATCAATTTTTCTCAACTTTTATCAACTTTCATCAGCTATCGGGTGGCCGCGCGGCCGTTTTATACGCCGCAAGCCGTCTTATGTCCATTAGTAAGGAATATAAAAGCCCAAGGTAAAACTCATATGCTGCGCGGCTTTCAAATCGAAATCATCGGTCTCTAGCCGCAGCCGCAAATAAGGGGTTTGCAAATCCAGCCCCTTGGCTTGCGAACTCAAGTTGTAGCTTAGCCCGGTGGACACCCGAGAAAAAAACCGATGCCGGTAAGCCACACGATGAAACCACTGTTTGTCGTAGGCGTAGTGCTGCAGTTCCAGGCTGTCGCGAGAGGTGGCGTGAAACATCTCCCGCAATTCCACTTGCAGGGGTAAGCGTTGACGAAAGTTTCTCTCGGTTTCCAGCCAACTCAGCGCCGGGCTCACCTCCAGTAAACCTTGTTCGTCAAAGCTGAGCCTTTCGGAATTGGCCTGCGCCGCCGTAAAATCTTGTTCGCGCCAATAGATACGACTGTACAAATCCTTGGATTTAAAATCGATTTGCCAGCGATTGTTTATATGCCATTGAAAACCGAAATCGAGCGCAATTCCCCTCGCAGAGAGATCGTTGGGTTCGCGTTCAAAAAATACATCGTCTGAATAGTAGTATTCCAGCAACAACTCACCTTGTGCATCGCTGCCCAAGCCGTCGAGATCACCCGCCAAGGCGCCCACCAGCATTTCGTAAACATAGAGATAAGACACATCGATATGATAGCTAAAGCGGTCCTCGATAGAGCCCAAATAACCCAACTTAAAGCCGTGGGCTTTCATATGGTTCGCGTCTAAATACACATCGTAGGCTCTGTCACGGTCCAGGGGCACGTCATTTTTATCGGCCCAGAATAATTCGGCGGTATCGGGTGTAAATTGCAAATAATAATCGAGGCGAGAAAATACTTCGAAGCGCAGCCCTCCGAATCGATCATTAATATGCACTGTTTGCCCCAGGGCCACCGCATTCGTGGTAAAGGCGTGATCGCCAGGGGCAACTTTGGGCCCGCGCAAGTCATCAAAAAACTGATCGATAGGCGCAATATCACTGTAGGTATGACTGTATATTGTGCTGTAAATTTGATTTTTATCCGCGGCCTGGCACAGCGGCATCACTAAACTAAGCGCAGCGATAAAAAATAGTGCCGAATTCCCCCGGGCCTTTCTTACCCCCGCCCCGGCATTGAAAACCCCGAGGCCCTCAAGTTGAAGAGCCAGCGTGGCAGCGCCGCTGGCAATCCATTTCCCAAAGGTAATACTGTAAAGGCATCGCTTTTTTTTCATAGTTTTTTCATAATAATTTTTTAATTGGGTTTTTTTAATAAGAATTTTTTATTAAGAACTTTTTAATCGAGAATGCTGGTCAAATTGGAAAAACCGGAAAAAAGCTAAAGAAAAAGGGGGCGCAGTGCCCCCTAAAAATGAAATCACTCCCGTTAGCTATCGGTTAAACAGCTATTGGTTAAATAGCTATTGGTTGGATAGCTATCGGTTAAACAGCTACGGGCTAAAACCCCATTAAAAGGTTTCGTTAAAGCCGTCGTTATACCTAACTGCGGTGAAGTTTCTCACTTCTTCGATGGTTGCGTACTCAACCTCGTCGAGAACAATGTTGCCAGTGATTCGGTATTCGCCCTCCATCATGGCGCGGGTTACGCTCAGCACCGCACCGGCTTCGTTGGTAATACTTAGGCTTTGCATGTCGTTGTCCAGGTCGGCGGTGTCGTAATTAAATTCCAACATGGTGGCGGCATTGCGAATATTCACCCTAAGGTCTGCATCTTGCAATCCCTGCCGCGTGCCGCTCACACTGATGGTCAATTCGTCGGCCAGCGAGTCTACATTCAGCTGCACGATTACGCCGAAACTCAAGGCGAGGTACTCACTCTCGGTTTCCGAGGTACAGGTTTTTGCTTGCAGTGCAACGCTGTCCTCGCTGTGACAACTGTAGACCATGCCGTCCGGTGTCGCATCCAATGAAAAACTCGCGACAATAGACTGACCCGCTGCGGAGCTAAACGAACCGCTGGCGGAAAATGCCAACTCATCGAAGCCCACCGACCATTGGTCCATAAAGGTGGCGACGCTATTCGACGATATATAGCTTTCCGTTTCCGAGGCATCCACGGCCAAGCCGTCAATGTCGAGTTGCAAAGCCCCCTCGAAAGTGATGGGATTATCGCCCTGCTGCTCTTGCAGCGATACCACCGCTTTCAGCATCAGCTCGCTCAAGTTGGCGTCGATACTTGCAGCGGCCTCGGTGTCCATCTGCGAATCGCTCTCAGTATTGCTGTATTCTGCGGCACCAGCGCCGCTCAACTCACCCTCGCTAATGCTCAACAGCACCGCGCTGGAAGCGCTGCTACCCGATAAGCTCAGAGCAATTTCCCCGGAAACAGTGTCGGCGTCGGTACTGCTGCCACTGGTGGTTTCAGCGCTATCGGTATCCGACATTGCCGTTTCGTAGCTGCCGTCAATCGCGCTCAAATCCAGTGTAATATCGACGGCCTCTTCACCGTCTCCGATGGTGACAGTAACGTCTTCCACGCTGTAAGTAACCTCAGTTTCGTCGGCGCTGATACCCACCGCGATGCCCGTGCTGTCATCGGTGTGAGTGGTGAGTGTATTGTCGCGCTGATACGCATTCCCGGCGGACACCATGGCTTCCAGTGCCCATGCCAAGGCTTGAAAATGTGCCCCGGCATCGGCATCAAAGGTTTCGCTGGCCATTTCAATCTCGTCCATAAAGAACTCCGTGTCGGCCAAATCCACCGACGCAAGGCGGCGAATCGAATCCACCATTCCCTTAACCTTTTCCAAGTCGCTCTGATTGCCATCGCTAGGCAAGCCGTTGCTGGGTTCGGTACTGCCCATTTCCGCAAGCTCTCGATCATTTCTGATGCTAACCGCCAATTGCGATAAATCCACAGCCACACTGGGATCGT
>JAHQVY010000354.1 GCA_019634095.1 Cellvibrionaceae bacterium | reverse complement strand
GATCTTGCCAGCGAAATTCGAAGCGCGCCTTCGACAATAAATCGTCGCGGTAGCGCGCCCCCGGATGCCCCTTAGCAACATCGGCCGCGTGAGCGGCAATTTTGTAGGTGATAATGCCCTCTTTAACATCGTCTTTATTTGGCAAGCCCAAATGCTCTTTTGGCGTGACGTAACACAGCATGGCACAGCCGTACCAGCCAATCATCGCCGCGCCGATACCGCTGGTAAAGTGGTCATAGCCGGGGGCGATGTTAAAGAGGGCATTATCACCTACAAAATTGCCGCTCACGCGGCCGATGTTGCTAAGGGGCATCCGGGGGCGCGCTACCGCGACGATTTATTGTCGAAGGCGCGCTTCGAATTTCGCTGGCAAGATCAATTTAATCTCGGCCTCGACCCAGACCGAGCGCGCAGCTTTCACGATGAAACCCTGCCCAAAGACTCCGCCAAGGTGGCACATTTTTGTTCGATGTGCGGCCCCAAATTTTGCTCCATGAAAATCACTCAAGAGGTGCGCGAGTATGCGGAGAAAGGCATGCAGCAAAAATCGAAGGAGTTTCGGGAGCAGGGCGCTGAAATCTACGTGAATGCCGATCCGCAATAGGGGTGTTTTGAAATGCGTATCGCCGTAGTCGGTGCCGGCATAAGTGGGCGCCTGTTAGCTTGGCAGCTCTGCCGGCAGGGTGTAGACGTGTCGCTGTTCGACAAGGGCCGCATTGCCGAGGGCGAGGCGGATAACTTCGCCGCCGCCTATACGGCTGCCGGCATGCTAACGCCCATTTCCGAAGCCGATCTAGCCGAAGAGTTGATTGTCAAAATTGGCCAGCGTTCGCTATTAAAGTGGCCCGCTATTGTAGAAGCACTGCAGCGGGATATCGATTTTGTGCAAAATGGCAGTTTAATACTCGCCCATCGAGCAGACCGGGCGGATATGGCTAACTTTTGCGCCCATCTGTCGCGCTATTCCCACTTAAACAGCGCCACCCAGCAGTTGTCGAAGCCGGAGCTTCAGCAGCGCGAGCCGGACTTGTCGTCATCGTTCAATAATGCGGTGTTTATCCCCGGCGAATCCTGTGTGTCAACGCCGAAGCTACTCGCTGCACTGGCCGACGATTTGCGAGCTAAACGGGCTAATTTATACGAGGGAAAAGTGATCGACAAACTGGCTCCTTACACCCTTGTCGCCAATGGCAGCGAGTACCGTTTTGATCGGGTGGTGGATTGTCGCGGCTTGGGGGCAAAGCCTGATTTAAAGACACTTAGAGCGGTGCGCGGCGAAACCGTGTACGTGAGAGCGCCAGAGGTAAATTTGCGTCATATTATCCGTTTGATGCATCCGCGGTACCGCATTTACATTGTGCCGCGAGCCGATAACGTTTACGTGGTGGGGGCAACCCAAATTGAAAGTGCGTCTACGGCTCCGATTACAGTGCGCTCTGCCCTCGAGCTATTGTCGGCCTTGTACAGCGTGCACCCTGGCTTTGCCGAGGCCAGCATTATTCAAACTCGCGTTAACTGCCGACCGGCGCTACCGGATAATTTGCCCCTGATCCAGCATACTGAGGGTTTAATTCGTATTAATGGCCTATTTCGGCACGGCATTTTATTGGCGCCTGCGATAATTGACACGGTATTGTCGCTATTGTCTGGCGAGGACATCAGCGGTGTCGATATTCCGCTTGCGCCCCTCTTGAACCCTGTGGGTGAAAGCGTTGGCAGCCAGTTAGCTTAAAAAACCCACTGGCTGCGATGGTTGGAGTGCGCCAATAACAAGATGCGGTTTGTTAAATTGGCTCTGTGTATCCGTGTCGCACCGCTACCCAGCTTTGCTGGCAAGCAGCGGAAGAACTCGCTGAGGCTACAGACTTTGGGCAGCGCTCTAGCGGGGTTAGTCGCACAGCGAGCCGAGCGCGGTTGCGCTGCGGGCTCGGTAACTTTTTCTCGAGAACCTGTGGTTTATGAATATGTCGATTACGGTAAACGGTGAAGCCGTTGAGCTAAAGGAGCTAACAAGCCTCGATCAATTTATGCGGCAACACGCACAAGATGGGCCGACGGCGGTGGCTGTCAATGGCCAGTTTGTGCCGAAGAGCCAGTATCGAGAAACCAACATTCAAGCGGGCGATGCCATCGAAATTGTCGCGCCCATGCAGGGGGGCTGAGTATGTGGCAACTGGCAGATAAAACCTTAAATAGCCGATTATTGATTGGCTCTGCACTCTATCCATCTCCGCAGTTGATGCTCGATGCTATCCGAGCTTCCGGTGCCGAAGTGGTAACGGTATCCGTGAGGCGACAAGATCCGCAACAAAAAGGTGGGCAGGATTTTTGGTCGTTGCTGTCGACATTAAATTTGCAGGTACTGCCAAACACTGCCGGTTGTCACTCCGTGAAAGAAGCCGTGACCACCGCCCAGATGACGCGAGAAATTTTTGGCACCCACTGGATTAAATTGGAAGTGATCGGCGATGAATACAACTTGCAGCCCGACCCTTTTGGCTTAGTCGAAGCGGCGCGAGAATTGGTTGCTCAGGGCTTTGAGGTGTTTCCTTACTGTACCGACGATTTAGTCGTGTGCGAAAAACTCGTCGAGGCCGGTTGCCGTATTATTATGCCCTGGGGGGCGCCTATTGGCACGGGGCGGGGCCTGATGAACCCCTATGCGCTGAAAACACTGCGTGAGCGTTTGCCGGAGATTACTTTAGTGGTGGATGCGGGCCTCGGTGCGCCATCACATGCGGCCCAAGCGATGGAGCTGGGCTACGATGCGGTGCTGTTAAATACCGCCATTGCCAATGCCAACCACCCGCTGACAATGGCGCAAGGCTTTATGCATGGTGTGCAAGCGGGCAGGTTAGCTTACGAGGCGGGCCTTATGGCGCAGCGCGATATTGCCAGTCCCAGCACTCCGGTGGTGGGGACGCCGTTTTGGCATCAGGAGGGCTTGTGAGCCCGCGGCGCAAAGTACTGATTATTGCCGGAAGCGATTCCTCCGGCCTGGCGGGGGTGCAGCGCGATAATCACACGGTGCTGGCACTGGGCTGTCACCCGGTTAATGTGTTAACCGCCATTACAGCGCAGAATGCGTCCGGTGTTGTAAGCGTTAACCCTTGCTCCCATGCACTTATCGAAAGTCAATTACAAGCGGTGAATACGCAGGCCATCGCCGCAGTCAAAATAGGCCTGGTATGCAGCGCTCAGCAAATCAAAACCCTCGCCAAGTTTTTAAAAAGCCTGCCGCGTCGCATACCCATTGTGATTGATCCTGTGATGGCGGCGAGCAGTGGCGAGGCCATGCAGAGCAGTGAGACGAAGCAAGCGCTGCTGGATGAGTTGCTGCCGCTGTGCGATTTAGTGACCCCGAATCTGACAGAGGCGGCGGCGCTGAGCGCAATACCTATTGCCCATTTGCAAGACATACCTGCAGCGGCGGCTCGCCTTCTCGCTGCCGGGGCTAAAAATGTACTGGTTAAAGGTGGCCACTATCACGGTGAGCCGGGATGCCACGATTACTTTTGCGCTTCTGCAGCTCTACCCAGTTCCGGTCACATTGCGGCGCCTGCTACCGGCGCGGCCGCGCCGCAATCGGCCTTTTGGCTGAGCAGCCCAAGACTGGCCAGCCGGGACACTCGAGGCAGCGGTTGCAGTTTGGCCTCGGCGATCTGCTGTGCCTTGGCTCTAGGGTTCAGCATGCACGATGCGCAAGTCATTGGCAAAATGGCATTGAACCAAGGAATTCGCAACGCCTACTCCCTGGAGGATCAACCGGGGCCGGTAGCGGTGGCGGGCTTTCCCAAGCGGCAACAGGATGTGCCCAGCCTCAGTTATGGCTTGCCGCTGCAGCTTGCAGCGGCGCGTTTCCCTGAGCCGAGCCTGCCCGATGGCACAGCGGCTGCGCTGGGCTTGTATCCGGTGGTCGATTCCGTGGAGTGGCTGCAGCGCTTATTGCCTTGCGGCGTGTCCACCATACAGCTGCGCATTAAAGACAAAAATAGCGAGGAGCTGGATTCCGAAGTACAGCGCGCCGTGGCCCTGGCCAGGCAGTATAACTGCCGCTTATTTATTAATGATTATTGGCAGCTGGCTATTAAGCACCGCGCTTACGGTGTGCATCTGGGGCAGGAAGATTTGGCCGACGCGCAGCTTGATGAGATCCGGCGCGCGGGCTTGCGTTTGGGTTTGTCCACCCATTGCCACTACGAAGTGGCGCGTGCGCTGAGCTATCGCCCCTCCTACATCGCTTTTGGCCCGGTTTTTCACACGGATACTAAAACCATGCCTTGGCTGCCGCAAGGCGCGGCGGGTTTCGCTTACTGGCGTGAAGTGCTCGACTATCCCATGGTTGCTATCGGTGGCATCAAGCGTGAGCATGTCGGCGATTTACTTGCCAAAGGGGCGGAGGGTATCGCAATGATTACCGCTATTACTGAAGCTGAGGCCCCCGAGGCCACCGCAGGTGAATTTGTGGAATTAATTAAATCGAAGCAGAGTGCCGAGTCATTCTTCAAAAAATATGAATAAGTTAACTTTTACCGCCCAGGAGTGGCTGCGTTACACCCGACACATCCAATTAAAGGGCTTTGGCGCCAGTGCCCAAGCGAAATTAAAAAGGTCGCGGGTGCTGGTGGTGGGGCTGGGGGGCTTGGGTTGCCCGGTTGCCGCTTACCTCGCAGCGGCAGGCGTGGGCCACTTAACCCTAGTGGATGGCGACACGGTAGACGCGACTAACTTACAGCGTCAAATACTGTATACCGGTCGGGATATCGACGAATACAAAGCCGAAATTGCCCGAGAAAAATTAACACAATTAAACGCCGATATTGTTATTGACGCCCACTGTAGCCATTTTTCTCTATCGTTGGCGTCGCAACTTGGCGAGTTTGATTTGCTTGTTGATTGCACCGACAACTTTGCCAGTCGTTACTTGATAAACGATTTTTGCCTGCGGGAAAATCTGACGTGGCTATATGCCAGTGTCAATCATTTCTCCGGTCAGTGTGCACTTTTTGAAGCGGGTGAGGCATGTTTTCGTTGTCTTTTTCCCGAAACGCCCCAGCATATTGAAGACTGCAATGCGGCGGGGGTGATTGGCACTGTGCCGGCAATGCTCGGTGTTATTCAAGCCAATGAGGCGATTGCCTTCCTCAGTGGGCGCGACGCGGCACTAAAAAATAAGCTCTTGATTCTCGATGTGAGTCGTTTAGATAGTCGCAAAATCTCTTTGGTGGCCGACCCTAGTTGCCGCTGTCGAAACTCGTCTATTACCATTGACAGCCAGTCCCCAGACTACCAATTCGCCTGTGAAGACGGTTTATCTGCAGCGGGTTCGCCGTCGGCGGCACTGAGCTTAGCGCCAGAGGCTTTTGCTCGCGAGTGCCATCGAGAGGGGGTGATGGTGGTGGACGTGCGTAGCGAACAAGAACGCGAGCTGTTTCATATTGGTGGCGACCATTTACCGATCGATAAATTTGACCAAGCTTTAGATAACCTGGACCGCGAGCAAACAATTATTTGTTATTGTCAAACTGGGAAGCGTAGCTTAGCTTTTGCAGAAAAATTAAGTCGGCACGGTTTCAATGCAAAAAGTCTCAGCGGTGGTTTGGTCGCTATGTTAAAAATGTCATTTAAAAAAGGCTAAATCTAATTTGCGGTATAGCCAATATTTTTTTCCGCGAATAATTCTTAACATGCTATTTACTGGCGAGCAGCTTAGCAGGCATGCCGCCTCAAACCCGCTGTGAATACCTACCTGTAAGCTTGTCACCAGGGTCCTCTTTGGTCATGGCTTGAAGCAGGGAAGCATCCTTTATTTACTATCGGTTAGTATGTTGCTTGTACAGAAGTATCGTCATTACTCTAAAAACTACATTGTTTATCCCTTTATCATAATCCTCAAAGCCTTGCGTGGCGTGCTTGTGGTTGTTTTTTGTCTGTTTGTGCTCGGCTTTTTGATTCCCGAGCCCCGCGGTATTCCAGTACAAGGTGCCAGCAGTGCCGACTGGAATCCAAAAAGTTTTTGGTTTGAACCCTGGGGAAGTTCTGGGGTGCATAAGGGACTGGACATTTTTGCTAAAAAAGGTACCCGAGTTTTAGCGCCAACCAGTTTGCTGATTATTTATAGGCGGGTGTTAACTAAAGGCGGCAACGTCGCATTAGGTTTGGGGCCGAAATGGCGTTTGCATTACTTCGCTCATATGGACCGGGTGTTTGTCGCCGGCGGTGTTTTTGTTGGCAGAGGCGATGAGTTGGGCACCGTGGGAAACAGCGGCAATGCCAGAGGCAAACCGGCCCATTTACACTATTCTATTTTTAGCCTGCTGCCCATGCCGTGGCGTATCGATAGTTCTACTCAGGGCAAATTGAAAGCTTTTTATATAAATCCTCTCACCTATCTAAAAGCCATTGATTAATGCGGATTGATTTAACGAGTACTTAAATATGGCTTATTCGTAGATGGAGTAGTTACCTATGGAGTAGTTGCCTATGGAATAGTTACTTATGAAATAGTCGTATATCGAATAGCCCCAGCGGCAGGAATTGGCGATAAAGCAATTAAAGTGCATAGATTTCGGGAAAAACACCCATAGCATGCAGCGACTGGGTAATTTCTTCACGATAAACACCGTTCATGATAATCACTGCATCAGGTTGATAGTCTTTTAAAAACTGTGGCGCCCGATATTGCTTGCCGATACCCGGAATAAAATGCCCAGTCATATTGGGGTTAATGTCAACCACATGTTCGATGACATTGAGATCGGAAAAGTTGGTTAAAAAACCTACCGATTTGGAGCCGCCACCCCATACCACAACTTTTTTATTTGCGCTCTTTAATGCCGTTAAGCGTTGGCGCCATTCTCCCAGTAGCTGTTTAATTTCCCGCTTAAAACTGTCTATGCGTTGTTTTTGCTCATCCAAATCTTCTTCGATGGCAAAAATTTTGCCAGAGTTATTGCCAGAGTTTTTGCCAGAGTTTTTACTAGCGGGTTTGGCTTCGATGAGTAAATATTGCTCACCGTAAACATAGCGTAAATCTAAAATCTCAAAGCCCGCTTTGCGAAAGGCATGGGCGGCCGAAGCCGCGGAAAAGTACGAGCAATGTTCATAGTAAATATCCCAGAAGGCTTGAATTTCAAGAATACGGGTCACCTGCGGCACTTCGAAAAACACCACGGTATCGGGACTATTATCGAGAGATTTACGAATTAAGCGCAAAAAGTCTAAGCTGGCGTGTATGTGCTCCCATGTATGGCGGCAGGCGATCATTGCCGCTGTGATGTGACTGTGTTTTTGGGTATAGAATTCTTTATGGAATCTTAGGTTTGGATTGTTTTGGCGACCTTCTTCATAAGCGGGGTCGATACCGATGCCGCAGCCACCACTAAGATTGGTTAATAAGTTAATAAAATCCCCTTTACCGCAACCAATTTCTAGAACGGTTTTGCCTTTAAGCTGGTACTTGGCTATGAGTTCATTACACAGCTCGGTTGCGAAGTTCATAAACGTTTTTGAAAAGCCCTGCTGGTCTTCATAACCGCTGGTGAAATAATCGATATCGGTATCGAAGCGCCGGTTGTAGATAAAGCCGCAGTGGTTGCAGAAAGCTAACTCAATATCTTTGCGCGGCACGCGCAGAGCTTCCTGTTCCGATTTCACGGTGACAACGCTAAAAATAGGAGCCTGCTTAATTTCGAAGAAAGCCTCGGTATTGCTGCCTTCACAGTTAGGGCAAACGGTGTGAATCATAGTACAGTGCCTTTAAAATTGTTGCGCTGGCGTTATGGTGGCACATGTTAATCTGAATATTACAACAGTACACCCCCCGCAAAAAAAATGGGGGGCAATACTCGGGGCGCCAGCCACAAAGTGTATAATCCTCAATGAATCATTGGTATCCACTGCGGACGCCCTCGCTAGGTTGCGAAACAGGACAGTATTCCCCGCAATTGAAAATACATTATAGGTCACAATGGTACTGAATTTAGCTGCAGCCCCAGGGATGCCTGGCGCATTGTCCTGGCCACTCAAGCCTTCCCTGGGCTAGGTATGCAAGCGTTTCCGACGCTTGCATACCTGGCTAACTAGCGTCTGCAAGTCTTGTATTTAAAGACCCTCAGGCTTAATTGAGCGCCATTGCATTATCCTAAATTAATCAGTTGGATCTACTGCGGAGGCCCAATGAACTGAAATTAAAGCGTTTTTTCAATTTTTCGACTGCACCGAGTTTGCTCCCAGCAAACTTTCGGAAATACACTACCTCCATGTAGATAACCCGTAGAGTGACTACGAATT
>JAHQVY010000043.1 GCA_019634095.1 Cellvibrionaceae bacterium | reverse complement strand
TGATGGCAGCGAGGAGGGAGATGTTGTTCGGCGTGCCGAGCAGCGTTCATTGCGAGTGATTCGTGCCAGCGAAGCAGAAATGGCCGCTCACCAAAAGAAACTGGAGCGCATTGCCAAAGTGTCCGGAGACGCTTGCGTTTGGTTGCAGGCCGAGCCCGGCGCGCAGTCCTAAATATTATTGGTTGGATGGGGCTAAGCTGACGCTGACAGTCACACTTGTTGTTAATGCCGCGTCTGTGGCTATGGGCTATGGCTGCCCTGGCGAAAAGATACCTATTATTCAATCGGGTCGTGACCCACCGGCATGCGAGTCACGAGCTTAGAAAGAGCTATTTATATCAGATTTACTGCGAAGCATTTACATAGCCAAGCGGCTGACACTGATTAATCCCACTGCGCCCAAAACGATGGTGTAGGGCAAAGCCATAAGCACCATCTTGCCGTAAGATAAGCGTATCAAAGGCGCAATCGCCGAGGTGAGTAAGAATAAAAAGGCCGCCTGTCCATTGGGGGTGGCGACGCTGGGGAGGTTAGTGCCAGTATTGATTGCCACCGCCAACAATTCAAAGTGCTCCCGCGAGATACTGCCCGCGTCCAAGGCCTTTTTAATTTCAGTGATATACACCGTGGCGACAAATACGTTGTCTGAAATCATCGACAACAAACCGTTAGCAACAAAAAACATCGGCGCTTGGGCGCCCTGGTCAATAGTGAGCAACCATTCGGTAATCGGGTTAAATAAATGCTGGTCGTGAATCACTGCTACCACTGCAAAAAATACCACAAGCAAAGCGGTGAACGGCAGGGCCTCTTCGAAAGCATGTCCCAGGCTGTGTTCTTCGATAATGCCGTTAAACGCGGTTAACATCACAATGATCATGAGCCCGATTAAGCCGACCTCGGCAACGTGCAGAGCCAGGCTAATGCAGAGCACCACAGCAATCAGCGCTTGGCAAACCAGCTTTGCGTTGTCCTTGCTGGTGCGTTTGGCGCTTTCTAAGCGATCAAATTCGGTGAGCACTTGCCGTACTCGTTGCGGCAATTGTGCGCCGTAGCCAAATTTGCCGGTTTTTTCAAGCAAAGCGCAGGTAATTAAACCCGCCGCCAAAGTCGGCATCGACACCGCCGACATGACCAAAAAAAACTCCGCAAATTCCCAGCCGGCTTGCTTGGCAATCAACAAATTCTGCGGCTCGCCCACCACGGTACATACGCCGCCCAAGGCTGTGCCCACAGCGCCGTGCATAATCAGACTGCGCAGAAAGGCGCGAAAGGTTTCGAGGTCTTCACGATGCGCCGCATTCACCCTATTGTCGTTCGAGTGATCATGCTGAGCATTGCTCTGAGCGTCGCAGGCAAAGCGATGATAAACACTAAAAAAGCCGACAGCGACACTGATTAGAACGGCCGTCACGGTGAGGGCATCGAGAAAGGCGGAAAGAAAAGAGGCGACCAGGCAAAATAAAAGTGAGAGCACGGTTTTGGAGCGTACCCCCAGTAAAATTTTGGTGAAAACAAACAGCAATAAGTCTTTCATGAAGTAGATGCCGGCAACCATAAACATCAACAACAAGATGACCGGAAAATTAACCACAACTTCGTGATAGACCGACTGGGGTGAACTCATGCCGAGAATGAGTGCTTCAATAGCGAGCAAGCCGCCTGGTTGCAAGGGGTAACATTTCAACGCCATGGCCAGCGTGAAAATAAATTCAATAATAAGTAACCAGCCCGCAAAAAACGGGTTAATGAAGAAAATCACAGGATTAATTACCAGAAATGCGATGATGGCCTGTTTATACCAGTCTGGAGATGATCCCAGAAAGTTACTAGAGAAGGCGCCAAACAACGACAATTGTGAACTCGCCATAAAACTACGATCCTATTTTAGCCGTGACGGAATTAACTGTGTTTGAAAATATCCGCGATGTGCTTAACATGTTGCGGGTTAATTCCTCTTAACGAAGGTTATAAAATGAAAAGTTTGTACGATTAGCAAACAGAAATGGTCAGTGCAGATCAGGACAGACAAAATGTACTAACTTCCGAAAAAAAGCAAGGAAAGGTAGTGAACTTCGTTCATGTTGCCCAATACTGAATGGAATTTAACCTAGGGGGCCAAAACTTTAAATGGCTATTTGTCGTCGTTTTTTATTTTTTGCGAGCTTGTCGTTAACTGCAAGAATTTAAAAGAAATTTCAGCAAAGCATATTATACTACGTTAATATATACCTTCATTTACGAGCTTTGTTGTCGCAAGGCTTATCCACCATTTTATAGCGAGCCTTGCGCTGAGAGGGCTCGACGATCAAACTCTATCGTAAGGCGGATTGCGTGAGCACCCGGGACTTAGTTAATTTTCAATCATTAAGCATGGTGCGAGAAGAGCTCGTTGCCACTATCGATGAATCTGCGCGAAGTCTTGAAGCCTTTGTCGGTACTCAAGACGACGGCGAGCAGCTGCAGGCTTGTGTCGATGGCATCAAACAAATCGTTGGCATCTTGAAACTCATTCAATTTAGCGGCGCGCTCATGCTCTCGGAAGAGCTGTACAGCGTGGCAACTGAAATATCGCCGGGAAATTCTGGCCGTTTATTTGAGAAACGCCTTGAGATTATAAGTAATACGTTTTTTGTGCTCACTCGCTATCTCGAGTACGTTCAGCAAATGGAACGCCAGGTGCCGGTGTTGCTTATCCCACACATAAACGCGTTAAGAAAGCTGCGCAGTGAGTCGGTGATTTCTGAATCGCACTTTTTTCATTTGAAAATCACTCGTATTCCGCAGGCGCCGGCGGTACCCGACATGAATATCGCGGGCCAGCCTTTTGTCCAAGTGGTGCGTCGCATGCGCCAGATGTACCAAGTGGGTTTGGTGAGCTTTATTCAAGAGCGGCAACTCAAAAATGCGGTGGGTTTAATGCGGCGCGCCCTAATGCGGGTTCGCAAAATTAGCGGGCCCCAACGGCCTCTTAATTCTCTGTGGTGGCTGGCCGATGTCACACTCAGCGCCATGAACGATTGCGATATGGAGCCCCTAGAAACGCGCAAGTTTGTTTTTAGTCGTATCGACCGCGTGTTTCGCCAGGTGGAAAAAGGCGGCACCGCGAGTTTCGACGCCGAGCCGCCGAAGGGCCTGATTAAAGAGCTGGTTTATCTTATTGCGCTCTCGGGCGAAAACTCCAAAGACATTCAGTTAATACGCGAACAGTTGGGGGTAGAAAAGTTTCCCTACACCGACAAAGAGCTTGGGTTGGAGCGGGATATTCTCTATGGCCCCAGCGTACATACCGTTATGTCCTTGGCTAAAGTATTGAAGGCCGAATTGGGTACCTCAAAGAAAATCCTCGAGCATGCCGCTCAAACCAGTAACCAGAAAATCGACGATATCGACAGCTTTCTTGGGAATCTCTACAAGGTCAGCGAAATTTTATCGGTGGTCGGCTTGGTTGAACCCAGCCGCTTGCTGAAAAAAGAGATCGAGCGGGTGCGGGGCTGGGCCAAACTGAGCCACGGGCCAGATAATGAAGAATTGGTGGAAGTCGCCAATACCCTGTTGTATCTGGAGAGTTCGATTAGCAACCTCGAAAAAGACAAGCTTTCCAATCATGGCGGTCGCGACTTAAGCCAGTCGGGGCGCAGTGAAGTGGTAGCTTCCGGTGAATTAGTGGAGGCGGGGCAAATTGTTATCGAAGAGTGTGAAGCGGGTTTGGCTCTCACTAAACGGGCCCTGAGTGCGTATGCGGAATCGAATTTCGATACCAACCATATTCTTAATATCCACAAAACTTTGCACAGCGTGCGCGGCGGTTTGTTGATGTTGAAAAAAGAGCGCGCCGCCGGCATTTTGGCGAACTGCGCCGGGTTTGTCGAAGACGTTCTGATGGCCAAGGATCACCCCGCAGCGCTTCAGGAGCTGCTGGAAACCTTTGCCGATGCGATTATTGCCATTGAATACTACCTCGACTCCGCTTCGGCAAACCTCAATATGGACGAATCGGTATTGCAGGTGGCGGAAGATGCGCTGGAAGCTCTCGGGCAGGAGGTTTAGAGGGCGGGAGTAGCACCACAGGCGGCGCTGAAATACATGGCCCGCGTCTCCCCCGGCAGTCAAGCTATGAAATTTATTGCTGTTGAAAACTTTCCCGAATCGCAAAGCGCCGACTTGTCGGTGGTGATGAGGCGGGACAGTGTCTTATTGCTATGCCGCGAGGGTGCTGTTTGGCAGCCCTTGCCCGCGGCACAGCTACCCAATTTGCCCATTGTGCAGCGCCTCGCTTTGGGCTTACTCGACAATCGTTATTGCGACGCGCTGGTTGTTGACGATTCTTGGGACGAAGCGGCGGTCCCAGGCTATCACTGGGTGAGACTGCGCGATATTCTCAATTCGGCAGAGGATGTGTTGTTTCAGCTGGCCGGCCGTGCAGTTCAGTTGCAGCTCTGGCTGAGTCAGCATCAGTTTTGCGGGCGCTGCGGCGCCAAAACCCGCACAGCAACAGATGACCGCTCGCTGTTGTGCGAGCCCTGTGATTTGCGTTTTTACCCGAAAATCTCCCCCTGCGCCATGGTCTTAATTACCCGCGGGCAGGAATGCTTGTTAGCGCGGGGGGTCCGCCATCCTGAAGGTTTGTACAGCGCGCTCGCCGGTTTTGTCGAAGCGGGAGAGGCCGCCGAGCAAACTGCCGAGCGAGAGGTGTTTGAAGAAGTGGGTTTGCAGGTGAGCGACCTGCGGTACTTTTCCAGTCAAGCCTGGCCTTTTCCGGGGCAGCTGATGATTGCCTACACCGCTAAGTACGCTTCCGGCGAAATTAATATCGACCCAAAAGAAATTCTCGATGCGCGCTGGTTTCGCTACGACAGCCTGCCTTTAATCCCTCCGAAAACCACCATTGCCGGGCGACTTATCGATAGCTTTGTCGCCAGTTGCGACCGAACCAGTGGCTGAGCAAGGCTCAAGCATCAACTTGGTTGCATAAATGGTCGGCGCAGAACCGCTTCGCTCCTTCTAAACCGGCCTATTTATAGCCGTACTCGTAAATCTCAAGCACTAGGCCGTGAAGTTGCTGAATACAAAAGTGTATGCGGTCTTAGGCTTTATCTTCGACAGCGATAGCTTGCGGCAAAGTGCTTAGCTGGTTAAATGGCCATGGCGCATTTGTTTAAATCGGGTTATCCTCCACCGGCTGAGCAAATACGTCACTTTTCAACACGCCAATTTCTCAGTGTCTTCCGCTTCTGCGGGCATTGCCAGCGCAATGGCCAGAGGAATGACAACAACCAGTACTAGTACCAGCACTATGATCAGAAATACGACCAGCATTATGTGGAGTGAAACTTGGAATTTTTAATTGAGTATGGATTATTTTTAGCCAAGGCGGTTACCGTTGTAATTGCTATCGCAGTAATTGTGGCGATTGCGGTATCTTCTGGACTAAAAAATCAGGGGAAAGAGAAAGGCTTTATAGAAGTAACCAACCTCAGTGAAAAATATGACGAGGTGACTCAGGCGATTAAATCCAGTTTGCTGGATGAAAAAGCGGTAAAAGCCGAGCAAAAAGAAAAAAAGAAACAGCAAAAACAGGCGCAAAAGGCGGAGAAAAAGAACCGCAAAACCAAGACCGAGGACAGCCAACAAAAGCCGCGGGTGTTTGTTGTCGATTTTGATGGCGATATCAAGGCCTCTGCCACCGAGGAATTGCGCGAGGTGGTATCGGCGATTTTGGGTTTTGCCACGCGAGAAGATGAGGTGGTACTGCGTTTGGAGAGCCAAGGAGGCATGGTGCACAGTTACGGTTTGGCGGCGAGCCAGTTAGCCCGAGTTACGGAGAAAGAGATTCCGCTGACTGTATGCGTGGATAAAGTCGCTGCCAGCGGTGGTTATATGATGGCCTGTGTGGCGAAAAAAATTGTCAGCGCACCTTTTGCCATTATTGGCAGTATTGGTGTGGTGGCGCAGTTGCCCAATTTTCATCGTTTGTTAAAAAAGCACGATATCGATTACGAAATGCTTACCGCTGGTGAATACAAGCGAACGTTGACCATGTTTGGTGAAAACACCGAAAAAGGCCGAGATAAGTTCACCGAAGATCTTGAAGACACTCATACCTTATTTAAAGACTTTATCGGCGAACACCGTCCTCAGGTAGATTTGCCCGCAGTGGCCACGGGGGAGATTTGGTTTGGCCGGCGGGCCATCGAAAACAAGCTGGTGGATCAGCTGCAAACGTCGGATCAGTACTTGCTAGACCTGCGTGAGAAAGCGGATATTTTCCTTGTTAGCTACGAACAAAAAAAATCCCTGGCGGAAAAAGTGGGGTTAAATGTACAAGCCGGTATTGAGCGCGGTTTTATGTCGGTTTTGCAAAAAATGAACAATAAAATCTTTTCTTAAGTAAAACGTTTATAAAGGTACGCCCTGCTAAAATGGATGACGATTTAAACAGGGCGTATCCTTTCTCACTCGCCGCTAAATTCTTGTTCATGACCTTTCTGTTCCT
>JAHQVY010000353.1 GCA_019634095.1 Cellvibrionaceae bacterium | reverse complement strand
CGCCTATTGATGCGCTTTCACAAAAAGAAGTGGCTCAACGCTGGAGCTGTTTGTTTAAGACAGAATAACAGGACAGGCACTCTTGAGCAGGAATAAGGGGACAGGCACTCGTTGAATAATAAAAAGATATATAAAGTGACAGGCACTCGTTGAATATTTCACTGCGAGATAAAAATAGGGTGTAGTTCAGCTAGAAAATTAAAATTTATGAACAAGTGCTGGGCGCATGCACTCTACTATTGACATCGCAGTTTACCAAATTATACTGGTTATTCATCCATATTAAGGGTAAGCCTCATGACCCGCCCAAGAAGAGAGCTAGTAAGTATCAGTGATACGCGCCGTATTACCACATCGTGTCTCGCTGTGTGCGAAGCAGCTTTCTTTGTGGCACAGATTCCAGTACTGGGAAATCCTACGAACACCGGCGATTATGGATAGAAAACCGAATAAGACTACTGGCATCGATCTTTGGCATTGAAATTTTAGCCTATGCGGTGATGTCCAATCACCTACATATCGTTGCCAAGCTTACGCCATCGCCTATTGATGCGCTTTCACAAAAAGAAGTGGCTCAACGCTGGAGCTGTTTGTTTAAAGGCACAATCCTCTTCCAGCGGTGGCTCAACAGCGATGCTCTTGATCAAATGCAATCACAAGCGGTTGCCGATGAAATTGAAAAGTATCGCGGCAGGCTAAGCGATCTCGGCTGGTTTATGAAATGCCTCAATGAGCCTATTGCTCGCCAAGCCAATAAAGAAGATGGTTGCACCGGCCATTTTTGGCAGGCTAGGTACAAATCCCAAGCGTTGCTAACTGAAGAAGCGATCTTATCGGCCATGGCCTATGTCGATCTAAACCCTATTCGTGCCGGTATGGCAAGCACACCAGAAACCTCCCACCACACCAGTATCAAAGAACGCATTGCACCGAGCTTTGACCTTACTGAGGCCGTTAGAGAGCAAATTGCCCGTGAATCTTTGCTTAAGTTTGACCTACCGCTGCAGCCTTTAGCCAAATTTGAAGGCAGTTTTAATAATGCTGAGCAAGCAAGTATAAGGTTTGCTCTCGATGACTATCTTGCTCTTGTAGACTACACTGGGCGCTATGTCCGCGACAATAAGCGCGGCGCTATCGCTACCCATCTACCACCCATTTTGCAACGTTTAAACATAGACAGAAAAACTTGGCTTAACAATGCCACCGGTTTCGAGAAAAATTACCAAACACGTTTTTCTCGGCGAGCGCGATGTCTGCAAAAAACTGCTTAAATAGCATCAAAATGCATCATTTTTTCAAAGCTAGCCTGGCTTTATACTCTCCTCTTGCCCTGAATTAATCTATCGCTTTAAATTGCGTTTATTTTCGAAATTTTCCATGCTTTTTCGAGATTTTCAGTCAATATTTTGTGTAGACACTTAAAGTTTTGGTTGAATAACCATATTTCACGGCGATTTAAATTCTTTGATGAGTGCCTGTCCGTTTTTCCCGTTTTTTCGAGTTTGAAAAGTGCCTGTCCCATTTTATGCGGAAGTTGTGCTTCGGAAGTGGTGTTGGGATAGAAGAGTGCCTGTCCTTTTGGGGAAGCTAAGAAGCCAGGGGGGGGGCGACAGTAAATTTTATCGCCTCACCGCAAATGCCACTCGCAACAGCGGAGTGGTTTATGGCGCTGTACCGCTGCGCTGAGGGAGCCGCTAGCGAAGCTGACTGACAGCAAGTGGAAGCAGGGTTTATTTTACTTGCGGCGAGTAATCATTTTGGGCAGGCCCGTTTGACTTTTGGCGGCTTTATTGTTATTTCTTGCCGCCCATTTATTTCCACAGTACTGATCGACAATATGATGTTTAAGCGGTTTCTGCAACAATGCTGTTGCTACTTTATTATTTGCTGTGTCTGTTTTAGTGCCCAGAGCGCTTCCTCAAAAAGCCCGGTTGAATTGGTTTATCCTTACCAGGATACGGTTAATAGCCGCTGGTTCTTTTTCGATTCCGCTTCTTTGCCCTTTGGTTTAGTTAATCTCAGCCCAGATACGGAAATAGGCGGCGCCTGGGGTAGCGGCTATCGTTACAACAGTAACCAGGTTAAGGGCTTTAGTCATGTGCATGCTTGGCAGCTTGCCGCGCTATCGGTTATGCCGGTGTCTGTTTCCAGCGATATACCATTAGAAAAACTGAAACACGATTATTTTTCTGACTTTAGCCACGCCACGGAAGTAGTGCAACCCGGCTTTCACCAGCTAACACTGGAGCGCTACAATATAGATGTTGCGCTTACGGCAACTACACGGGTTGGTATGCACCGCTACCGCTTTAAAAAAGGCAGCCCGCAACAGGTTTTATTTAACTTAGGCGGCACACTTGGCCCCAGTAACTTAGGCCATGCAGAGGCCCATAAATTGTCCGCTACTGCGATTGGTGGTTATGTTACTAACTTGCCCACCTATCGCCGCTCGCGGCCTACTAAAATCTACTTTTACGCCGAGTTTAATCGCCCCATTGCCGCTATGGATGCTTGGCGCGGCGAGCACACATTTAAGCAGGTGGATTTTACCAATGGCCTGGATGCCGGTTTATTGGTTCATTTGAAAGCCGAGCAGAGCCCACTGTTAATGAAAGTGGGCATCTCCTATGTTTCGCGTGAAAATGCCAAAGCCAATATGGATGCCGAGCTGCCACACTGGCAATTTCAGCGGGTAAAAAAGGCGGCGCAAAAGCAGTGGAATAAACAACTGGGTAAAATAAAAGTGCAGGGCGGCACGCATAAACAGCAGCGGCGTTTTTATACCGATTTATGGCACGCCTTGCAGGGGCGGCGGATTATTTCCGATGCCAATGGCCAGTATATGGATCAAACCTCAGCCGAGCCCAAAGTGAAACAAATACCCTTAAATGCCCAGGGTAGACCCGCTTTCAATCATCATAATTCCGACTCCTTTTGGGGAGCCCAGTGGACCATTGCCACCCTGTGGCCGCTTGCCTACCCCAAGGTGGCCTCCGATATGACCAATAGCCTGTTAAATTATTACCGAGATGGCGGCATGCTTGCCCGCGGGCCTTCCGGTGGCAATTATACCTACGTAATGACCGGGGCATCGTCGACGCCTTTTATTGTGTCCAACTACATGAAAGGGCTGCGTGATTTCGACCTTGAATTAGCCTATGCGGCGATGAAAAAGAATCACAGTGTCGAGGGCATGATGTCGCGAGCGGGTTACGAGCACTACACGCAAACCGGTGGCGGGATGCGTTTTTATCTTAAACAAGGTTATATTCCCTTTCCTTTGCCCGCAGGGGAGAGCTCGTACGGGAATCATAAGCGGGGAGCGGGTATGACCCTGGAGTATGCTTTTCAAGATTATGCGCTAGCGCAACTCGCTAAGGCCTTAGGTCGCGACCAAGATTATGCGGATTTAAGCCGGCGAGCCGGCCATTATCGCAATGTATACGATGCGGAGAGCGGCTTTATGCGCCCGCGCAATCCGGATGGTTCCTGGCAAACACCTTTTGATCCTTACCAATATGAAAATGGTTTTGTCGAATCAAACCCCGCCCAGGGAACCTGGAATGTGGCCCACGATATTGACGGCTTGGCCGAATTAATGGGCGGTAAACAGGTGTTAATCGAACGACTGGATAAGGCTTTTAAGCAAGCCGAAAAGCAAGGCTTTACCGCGGGAAGTGCCCATGCAGACGAAGCGAAACAAGAATTTCGCAGAATACCGATTAATTACGGTAATCAGCCAAGTATGCATACGGCCTTTATTTTCAGTGCTGCCGGCGCCCCCTGGAAAAGCCAATACTGGTCGCGTAAGGTGGTGCAGCAGGTGTATTCGGATCTATCCCCCGAATTGGGTTACAGTGGTGATGAAGATCAGGGTTTAATGGGCAGCCTGGCGGTGTTAATGAAAATCGGTTTGTTCCAGTTATCCGCCGGTGTGGAGCAAGACCCCATCTACTATATTGGCAGCCCGATTTTCGATCAAATTACCATTACCCTGGACAACAAGTACTACCCCGGTAAAACCTTCACCATAAAAACGCGCGACAACGGCCCCAATAGCCCTTATGTGAGTGCTATTACCCTTAACGGCAAGCCCTTGGATCGCGCCTATGTGTTGCACAGTGAAATTATCGCCGGCGGACAGCTGGTGCTTCAGATGAGCAACAAAGCCAATAAGGGGCTTAACTAATATGAAAAAAAGCTGCTTATTATTTGATAACGACGGGACCCTGGTGGACAGCGAGTATTTGTGTAATTTAGCCATTGCACAACAGTTTGCCGAATTGGGTGTAACTCTGGATGTGGATGACTTAGTGCGCAATTACCGGGGCGGTAAATTGTCCGAGATCTTAGGGTCGCTAGCCCTGCGCCATCAGGTTAAGCTAAGGGATGATGCGGAGAAAAACTATCGACAGCGGGTGGCGCAATTATTTGACGAGCAACTTAAGCCGGTAAGTGGTATTGAAACCGCCTTGGCGCAATTGCCGCAAGTTAAAGCGGTGGTTTCTAACGGCCCGCGGAAAAAAATTGAGCATGCCTTGCAGGTATGTGATTTACGCCATTATTTTTCGGACAGGCTATTTAGCGCCTACGATTTGGGCTTGCACAAGCCAGACCCACACATTTATTTAGAATCGGCAAAAAAGCTGGGCTTTACGCCTGAGCAATGTGTGGTGATAGAAGATAGTGAGACGGGGGTAAGTGCCGGCAGTCGCGCCGGGATAAGCACCTTGTTTTACAATAAATTCAATGAAGCACTGGATTTGCCCCATGTTACATCGTTTACTGATATGCGGGAATTACCCGCGCTTATAGATGCGCTTTCGGCTGAATAAATAAGTTAAAGTGCTTTTCGCTGGGCGCCTACTAAGGGGGGTGGTGTGTGATTCAAGGCTTCTGTGGCGCTGCTTTTACAGAAGTGACAGTGGCTGTTGGTCTAGAATATGGCTGCTGGTCTATCGTAGCGTGGCATTTATTCAGTAATAGGAGTTTTCCTAACCTTGTATAAATTTCGCTGCAGCTAAATTAAGGGCCATTCAATTATGCCTACCTTTTTAGGCTTAAGCAGCGAGACTTATATCAGCGTCAAATTCTGGACGTTATTTCGTGCACGTGTCTGAGGTCTTAAGGTCTCAGCATGCAGTGCGCATTGGCGAGTTCGACATCGGGCAAATTTTTAGCAAGCTCTTGCATGGTTTTATATTTTTTGAGTGCTTGGACGACTACGGGCAGTGGTTCCGCCCATATTTCCGGTAAATCTGCTTCCCCTGGTGTCACTATCGGGAATGCTAATTTTTCCACTGGAGGGCAGAATTGTGCCAATACGCCTTGTTTATTGCCTCTTGCATCAATGCGATACCAGTTAAAAGGTTCTAGGTAAATAGCATTTAAACCGTGGAGGCTAAACGGTGGAACGTCGGTAATGGTTAAGCGTTGGTAGCACAAACCAGCGGGAATATTATTTGCCCTAAGTAGCGCTGCCAGTAAATGGCTTTTTGCATAACACAAACCTGTACCATGATTAAGTACATCTGACGCTTTGACGGTAACAGGGTTTAACTGGTAATCCCCGCTGTGCTTAATTTTATCTCGGACAAATTCAAAGCACCTTCGAGCAATTTCCTCCGCTGCCGATGAGCCTTCAGCGAGATTTTTTGCTTGAGCTAATATAGCCGGATTTTCCCAATTTATATATTCTGTAGACTCCAAATATGTATTCATAGCTTGGATACACTCATAGCATTTAAGATTTAGGTTTTAGGGATGTGCTTTACACTTGTTTAGATTGAATAGCTTTGGATTGAACAGGGCTGGGTCTTGATTCATTAGGTTGATTCATTAGGTTGATTCATTAGGTTGATTCATTAGGTTGATTCATTAGGTTGATAGTGGCGCCGACGCTCTTGAAAAAACGACCCTCTTTAAAGGCTCCAAGCCCCTTTAAAGCCAATGACTATAAGCAAAACCTTTAATGCGTTCAAAGCGACTTGCTTGGATGCTACTTTATGAACAAGTTGTCTAACCAGAATCCAGAGCCTCTATTTAGATTAGATACGGATTACATTTGGCAAGAGGGACGCCGAGCGCCACTGAGCTATGGTTTGGGGTAGATCTACTCCTGCGACCGGCTGTTCCGCGAGCGAGACAGTTCAGCGCGAGCTTAGCGTATGAGTTACAATCGCGGGCCATATACCCAAAACACTTGAGATTTAGGCCTGATGAGCACGCCCCTAAGTGCCCTTGGCGGTGTTGCTCCGCCGGCTGCTATTGTGCGTTGCCCTAATACCTCACATCCCGGTGAGTACCGCCTTGCCAAGAGCAAAAATTGGCGCACTCCTAACACCTAAATCTCAAACGCTTTGGGTATACCTGTTGTATTCGTAACTTAGGCCATTATTTTGAATTCTGTCGATTTTTCTCACTTAAACTTACAACCCGCGCTGCTCGAAAATTTGCGTTCATTGAACTATATCGAGATGACGCCGATACAGGCGCAAAGCCTGCCGCTCATCCTCGCCGGAGCAGATGTTATCGCACAGGGCCAAACCGGGTCGGGGAAGACTGCCGCTTTTGGTCTGGGTATGTTACAGAAGCTGGCCGTGCAATCCTATTGGGTGCAGCAGTTGGTTATTTGTCCAACGCGAGAACTTGCCGACCAAGTGGCCAAGGAAATTCGCCGCCTCGCGCGAGCCATTCATAATATTAAAGTACTTACCTTATGCGGGGGCATGCCCTTTGGCCCACAAATTGGTTCCTTGGAGCATGGCGCACATATTGTTGTTGGCACTCCCGGCCGCATTGAGGAGCACGCGCGCAAAGGCAACCTAAAACTGGATAAGGTGGATACCCTCGTGCTGGATGAAGCGGATCGTATGCTAGAGATGGGGTTTCAAGAAAGCCTGGATGCGATTATCGAAAATATTCCCGCTCGTCGCCAAACCCTGTTGTTTAGCGCAACCTATCCGCCACAGATTAAATCGATTGCTGAGCGAGTGATGCAGCAACCCGAGTTTGTAAAAGTGGCATCAACCCATGATACCAATAGCATCGATCAGCGCTTTTATAAAATTACTACACAAGATGAGCGGATGCAGGCTTTACGTTTATTGCTGGCGGCCTTTGAGCATGAGTCCGCGCTGATTTTCTGCAATACCAAGGCGGAGACAAGAGACATTGTCGAGTTCTTGGTGGGCTTTGGTTTTAGTGTGGTTGCACTTAACGGCGATATGGAGCAAAAAGACAGAGACCGAACGCTGGTTCTATTTGCCAACAAAAGTACTGCAATTATGGTGGCTACCGATGTTGCCGCTCGCGGTTTGGATGTCGATGACCTGGACCTGGTAATTAATTACCAGGTTGCCAAAGACCCTGAAGTGCACACACATCGTGTAGGGCGCACCGGTAGAGCTGGCAGCAAAGGCATTGCTTGCAGTTTATTTAGCGATAACGAAGCGCACCGTTTGGCGCAACTTGAGTTGACCATCGACCCAATTCTGGAAACCACTAAGCTTCCAGACCGGCGTTTATTGAACAATGCGCCTGCTTCCCCCGCGATGACCACAATTCAAATTGATGGTGGGAAAAAGCAAAAGTTACGACCCGGAGATATACTGGGTGCACTCACCGGAACGGACGGTATTGACGGCAAGCAGGTAGGGAAAATACATATGTTCCCCAATAGCGCTTTTGTTGCAGTGGATAAACACAGTGTTAAAAAAGCATTAACTAAGCTTGGAACCGATAAAATGAAAGGGCGGAAGTTTCGAGTGCGGCACGTTCGCGATTGATGTTTAATGTTCGTTACAGATGATTGATCTTATGCTTTTATTTCCAGAATTTGTTCCTTTTATAATTGCGGCGCTGTCATCCTTCCTGGTTGGTTTGGGTAAAACGGGTGTGCCTTCGCTGAGTTTGCTTTTTAACGCACTTATGATTATGGCTTTACCGACCAAAGAAGCGGTGGGGATGGTGTTGTTATTGCTGGTT
>JAHQVY010000352.1 GCA_019634095.1 Cellvibrionaceae bacterium | reverse complement strand
CATCTTTAAAGACTTTTATAGCCGAGGTTGCACCGAATCTCGGCGGGTAAAATGAAACCGCTTATTACCCGTATCCCCCCGAGTTGCGGTTTAGTACAGGGGATGTTTTCTGTCCGCTTGGGCAGTCATGGGGTAAACCCGGTAAATGCAGCAAGCGGCCTGCAGATAGGCCCTAAATCTCAGTCGCCCGAGGGGAATCTTCGATTCATAGCGGTAGGCGAACGGTTGCAACGCAGCCGCGGCTTTCGTATCGGTTGGCAAGGGTCAGGGTTCCCCGATGCATTTCAACAATTTGGCGACTTAAAGCTAGGCCAATACCGGAGCCGCTTGGTTTGGTGCTATAAAAAGGAACGAATAGGTTTTTGGCGTTGGCGAGGCCTCGACCGTTATCCTCAATATCCACTCGCAGGTAGCTGCGGTCGTAGTCTTCTTCCTTAGATAGAACAATGCGCACTTCGCTTTCCATGGCACTGGCTTCGTCAAAGGCCTCAAAGCCATTTTTAATCAGGTTAATAAATACTTGCTGCATTTGCTGTGTATCGATGTTGCAGTAGTAGGTGTCATTACTTTCTATATAGACTTTTTTGCGTATAAATAAAGACAGCACCGACTCTAGAACACTGTTAACACAGGCATTAGAATAATTCTGCTGGTTGAGCGTCGATAAATGCCGATACTTGGCAATAAACGCACCGAGGGACTTCGCGCGCTCGCTAATCATGGTGCTACAGCGAAGTAAATCTTGCTTGTTATCATGGTCTATCGTGTTTTCATTGAGCAGTGAGGTCATCGACTGCGATAGGGATGAAATGGGCGAGAGAGAATTGTTTATTTCATGGCTTATTACCCGCACCAGCTCTTCCCAAGATTTAAATTGCTCTTGGCGTAATAGGTAGTCCATCTCAGTTAGCAGAATCAGCCGGTGTTCTTCGCCGCCGTCTCGGTAGGTTTCACACTGAAGAAACAATCGTTTGATGCAGTTGTGTTGCGTTATGTTAATAATTGTTTTTACGGGTCTTGAGTGATCAAAGTGAATTGGGAGGTCGCTGACTGAATATAAGGGGTTTGTCGGTTTAAGTTCCAGAATACGCTTTGCAGCAGCGTTAATACTGTAAAGCCTGCCGCGAAGGTCTAGGGTGATGACGCCCACTTGTATTTGGTCAATAATTTTTTGTAATAGCACACCTTTTTCTGCAATTTGTCTATTATCCGAAGATAAATCTTTCGATAAGGTATTTACGCTATCGACTAAGTCTTGAATGGCAGAGCCCCTCGCTTCTCGCTTTGCTTTTATCGAAAAATCGCCAAGACATGCTGCTTCAACAACCGTTGCGATTCCCCGCAGCCGCAGTGCCAGTTGATGCCTCGCGTGAAATATGGCTAAGGCGATGACGAAAGCTTGCACGGTACCAAGTAAAAAAATTAAATAAATTGAAAAATTGGCTTGCCAGGCAAGGTAAAGTGCGAGTACGGAACAGGGTAATGCCGAGATAAGAATGAGATAGCTTAAGAATGCTTCCAGTGAATAATGTTTCATTTTATCGCAAGTTTTTCCAATCGCCGATAAAACGCGCTTCTGCTTAATCCCAGTGAGCGAGCGGCTTTACTCATGTTGCCACCATTCAACAGTATACGCTGCTCTATGACCTGCCGCTCAATGTCTTCCAGGGTGGCCTGGGTTTGGCCGTTTAATAAAGGTTGCGTATTCTGCGCCGGTGTTGCCTGCTGCTGTGATCCTAGGGCTAAATCACTCTGTTCTACTTTACTCCCAGAACACAATATTACGCTGCGTTCAATCACATGTTGTAGCTCGCGAATATTCCCTGGCCAGGCGTAGTTCAATAACGCTTGACGGGCTTCTTCGGTGATGACTAAGGGTGTTTTCCCATGCTGTGCGCAATAAGACTGCAAAAACTGCTTTGCCAGGTCGAGAATATCTTCGCGCCGTTCACGCAGCGGCGGCAGGTGAAGCTCTATGCTGTTGAGTCGATAGAGTAGGTCCTGGCGAAATTCCCCGCGCGCGATTAACCTGTGTATGTCGGCGTTGGTGGCGCAAACAATGCGAGCGTCGGTATTTAAGGTAATAGACGAGCCGACTTTCTCAAACTGCTTTTCCTCCAGGGCGCGCAACAGTTTTGCCTGCAGTGGCAGCGCTAAGTTGCCAATTTCGTCGATGAACAGGGTACCTTGATCGGCCAGTTCAAGGCGGCCGATACGATTTTCCTTGGCGTCGGTAAAAGCGCCTCTTATGTGGCCAAACATTTCGCTTTCAAATAAAGATTCACTAATAGCCCCGGCATTAACAGAAACGAACTTACCTAAATTTCTGTTTGACAGATGATGGATATGCTGTGCGAGTGCGCTTTTACCGGTACCGTTTTCTCCGGTAATAAATACACTAACATCGCTCTTGGCAATTTTGTTCAGGTCGCGCAGCAGCTTTTGCATAGCCTTTGAGTTTGTGGCAAAGTCACGCGGGGAGTTGTGATTTAATTCTGCCTGCAGCAGGCTGTTTTCGCTGCGTAATGCAGCCTGTTGTTTATCTTTTTTGCAAAGCAGTGCTTGATTCTTAACAATTGAAAGCAGGCGCTGATTATCCCAAGGTTTTTCGATAAAATCATTGGCGCCGGCTTGCAGGCTTTTAACCGCTAATTCAACTGACGACCAGCCCGTCATAACAACTATCGACATATCCGGGTTAAAATATTGAAACTTTTGAATCAGCGCCAAGCCCTCTTCGCCACCGGTGGTGTCAGCACTGTAATTCATGTCGAGCAGCGCAACATCGAAAGCCACTTGTTTGACTAACGCCAGGGCTTTTTCGGGCGACTGCAGGCTTTGAAAACGATGACCCGCCTGCTTTAACAATATTTCTAGTGCGCAGACCACGGTTTTGTCGTCGTCGACTATCAATACACTTGCCATTGCTTCGTTCCAAGGTCTATTGTTTATTCATAGCGCAAGGCGCTTGCTGGGGTCTGCCTTAGCACCCGCATAAGTGGGGTTATTGTTGCTAGAAAAACCACGCTAGCAATAATAACCGGTACAACAAAATACACGATGGTGTAGAGTAAACTCTGGGCCGAAAACTTGTCTATAAAAATTTTTGACGCTAAATAGCCCAGAGGAAGACCGAGGCCGAAGCCGATTGCGAGCTGCTTGAGACTTTGGCCCATTATCAAGCGAATAATAGCGGCGTCTGGCACGCCCAAGGCGCGTCGAATACCAATTTCTTGGGTGCGGCGACGAATATGATTCGACATCATGCCATAGATACCGGTGGCCGCCATTACCAGTGCTGCGATGGCGAAAAGGGCAAACATCCATTTGATAAAATCGTGACTCGCGCGGTTCTCTTTATCTTGTTGTGTTAAAGAAAAACAATCAAACACGGGGGTGTTGGGGTCGATTTTTAATACGGCTTTGGCTAGAGGAGCCTTGAGTTTATCTGGGTTGCCGTGAGTTTTTAGTACAACCGCCATCGTCGCCATATTGCTTTGTTGATAAGGCACATACATATTCGGCGTCAGCTCAGTGTCGAACATTTCACGGTGGGATATTTGTGGTACAACACCCACCACGGTTGTCCACTTATCGGCTTGGGCCTGGCTACCCTTATCCAAATAGCCACGCACACCCCAATAGCCACGCACACGTTTGCCAAGGGGTGACTCATTGGGCCACAACTTATCGGCGAGCAATTGTGAAATAATCGCCACTTTTTGGCTGCCCTGATTATCGTTCTGATCGAACGCCCGCCCTTCGAGCACAGAGATTCCCAAGGTATCGAAGGCATTGGGGTACATCTCCACCAGATTCGAGCGTACAAAATCATTGTAGGCCCACCCGGCGCCCTCGGGTTCAAGGTTTTGTGCGGGAGAATATTCAGTGGGCAATCTGGACACTAATGTCGCAGCTTCTACCCCGGGAAGTTTTGTCACTTCAGCGAGCACGCGATTTAAATAGGCGACTCTTGAGTGACCGTAGGGATAGTGGTGTATAGATAATTTTCCAGAAATAAATTTGTGGATAGTAATGCCGTAGCCCGCCGCAATTCCCTGTTGTATTAAAATAAAAAGCACACCGGCGGCGATCATTAACATACAAGAAAGGGTGATCTGGGTACCCACTAAATAGCGGCTTACACTGCCGGTTTGCTTACCGAGCGAGGTTTTCGAACCGTCCTTTAATATGCTATTAAAGTCGCACTTAGACGATCGCCAGGCGGGGACAAAACCGGTGGCAAAAACGGCGACTAGGGTTATTGCAATGCCGATAAACACTTCTTCATAGCCAAGGCTTAGTCGCATAGCTTTGGGGAATTCTGACATTTTAGAGCGGCTTTGGAAGTAGTCCATGGTTGATTCCACTCCCCAGCCCGCCAAGAAGATGGCAAAGGCACCGCCCAGCAAACAGATAAATACCGCTTCCCACATTGTTTGGCCAATCAATTTTGCTCTGGGCGCACCTAAGGCGAGGCGAATCGCGGTTTCGTTCATTCTACTGTTGCTTCTGGCCAACAGCAGGTTAGCGACATTTATACAGCATAAAGACAGCACGCACAGGGATGCAGCGAATAGAGTGTAAAGTAAATCGAGTGTGCCCACTTGCGAACGCTTTTCGGTAAATACCCTCGCGGTGAGTTTTTGATCGGGGGCGGTAAGCAGCTCAGGGCTATTTGAGAAAATACGATTTATTTCTTCTCGCGCTTGATTCACAGAAAAGCCCGGTTTAAGCCTTGCGTTGAGGTTTTGTAAACCCGCTGATTTTTCCAGGGTAAGATCGGAAGCGTGTTTTTTTAGTGGAAGCCAAAAGGTTTTTTCTATCGGATGTGCCGAGGCCTGTGTGGCTACGCCGACCACTTCATGCTCTTGTTGGTTTATTTTTATTTTTTTGCCAATAATATCTTGTTGACCGTTAAAATAGTTTTGCCAAATTTGATAGCTGAGCATAACGACAGGCGGCCCCCCGGGTACTTGGTCGGCGTCGGTGATCACCCTCCCCAACAAGGGAGTGACGCCGGTAATTTTAAAAAAATCACCTGTGACGAGCGTGCCTTGATAGCGAATACTTTGGTAGCCATCGGAGAGCACGGTTGTAGTTTTGCTGTGCCCAGATATTAAATCAATACTTTTCACCTCATCTTTTATTTTCTGGTAGTCATGAAGCAAGGTTTGTCGCCATTCATTGTTAATACGGCGTTTTATATTAATAATCCTGTCGCCATCCGGGAAATACATTGGTTCCCACGCTAAATGCTTCACGGCGGTAGTAATAAATAAGCTGGCGCCCAAGCCAATGGCCATCACGACAATGGTCAGTAAGGTGAAACTCAGGGATTTAAATAAGTTCCTTATCGCGTACTGTATGTCGAAGAGCAGGTTCACCCCTTCACCTCGCAATGGTCGCGTCGAGCGGCGCTGAGCGTCCCCATCCCCTTCCCTAGGGGGCTGGTTTCGTCACTAACAATTTGACCATCGATAATATGAATGCTTCTGTTGGCGCGCTGCGCCGACCTTGGGTCGTGAGTAACCATACAAATGCTAGCGCCGTTGTGGTGGAGTTCGTCGAGCAAGCGCATAACCACCTCGGCGTTTTTTGTGTCGAGGTTGCCCGTGGGCTCGTCTGCCAGAATAAGCGAGGGTTTACCGGCAATGGCTCGGGCAATGGCAACTCGCTGCTGTTGGCCACCGGAAAGTTGCGCAGGGTAGTGTTTTTTGCGGTGGGTCATCGATACATCTTGCAAAGCTTGCGTTGCGAGTGCATTTTTTTGCGTATTAGATAAATCACGGCGGTAGCTTAAGGGCAATAGTATATTTTCCCAAACTGTCATATCGCTAATTAAATTGAAGGATTGAAAAATAAAGCCTATTTCTTTGTTTCTTATTTTGGTGCGCTGCTTCTGATCCAAGTTGTTTACCGATTCACCGAGCAGGCTATAGTCGCCGCCACTTGCAGAGTCGAGTAAGCCGATAATAGAGAGTAAGGTGGATTTGCCACAGCCCGATGGCCCGGTAATGGACAGATAGTCACCTGGCTGAATACGTAAATGGATATTACTTAATGCGTGAGTTTCGACGTCGTCGGCATAGAAAATTTTCTCAATACTCTGCATTTCGATAAGTACTTGCTTCATTTTATTGTTTCCCAAGTAGAGTGTGACGATTGCGGCTTGGCCGGAGTGATTCCATTGGCTGAATAATGCGGACTAGTCGTCGATGGCCAGTCGCTCAAATTTTTCAAAGGCCGATTGATCTGAGACGATAATTTTGTCCCCGGGTGCAAGGCCGGATTCTACTTCTATAAGGCTTGCCGAGCCTCGACCAAAGGCAACGCTTATTTTTCTCGCGACTTTTTCATTTTTATCCAGTTTAAATATTTGCATCTGCCGATGGTTTTGCGAATAGGCGGGTCTGTTAACAAACACCGTATTTTCAAGTGCAGCGATTGTTATTTCTGCATTCACGCTTAATTCGGGCTTGGCTTCTCGCGGCAGCTCAGAGGTAAACTCCACATCGACGGCTACGCTGCCTTCGGTTACCGATGGCGACACCCGTGTTACTGTGGCAGCGACTTTGGACTGGCGGGTGTCGATTATCACAGCTTGCCCAGGCCTAATGTTGTGTGATTGCACTTCGGGTACTTGTATGCGCGCAATTAATAGGTGGTTTTGCACAATTTTCGCTAATTTGGTTCCCGGGAGCACATCTTCACCGGGTTCAACCGCGAGATCTTGCAGCACGCCAGATAACGGCGATCGAATGCTTAATTCATCTATTAGTCGGTTTAGCCGTGCCAGCTGTTTTTGAATTTTTTTAAGCTGTGCTTGGCGAACGTTACTTTGTGCTTCTAAGTTTTTGCGTAAGTTTATGCTACGGTTTTTTTCTATCTGCCAATGTTGTTTACTTTGAGTGGTTTGCATTTTAATGGTCTTAAATTCAATTTCGGAAAGAGAACCTAAATGGCTTTGGCGTAATTTTTGTTGCGCGAGATACGTCATTTGTGAGCTTTCGAAGTGATTCTTTGCGCTCAACTCTGCTAATTGTTGATCCAGTACGCGAGATTCTAAATTCATTAACTCTGCCTGGTGTTGCGCCTGCATCTCCTCGAGGTCCCAGAGCAAGTCTTCGCGCTGTGTTAATCGCTCGCTGTTCGACAGCTCTAGAATAATATCGCCCGCTTCGACATTGGCTCCGGGCATTACCTGCAATTTTTCAACTCGACCGCCAACTTGTGCGGCCAACCAGCGCAGTTCTTTGGGTACCAGGGAGCCTGGGGCACGCACCACAATGGTAAAGTTGCCTTTTTCTACCGTAGCCACACGCAGTAAGCCCAATTCGACACGGCTTTCGGTCCTCTCTGTGAAAAGTGAAACAAGGCCTATAGGCACTGCCACAATCAAACCCATTATAATAAACCGGTATTTGGTGGCGGAGCTACGCTGATCTTTGCGCGGAATATCCACTGTTTTCCTCGTAAGTTTTTATTGCGAGACTTAGATACCCGGTTAAACAAATTAGATGCCAAATTTTTTTTTATTATATTTCAATAGGTTAGGGCTATGTTGTCGGGGGCAGGATAAGGCCGATGTCGCTTAATTGGGACAGTCCACGCAGTGAGTTGTTTCGAGATTGGGACAGCTGACACAAATAAAGTACGGTGCGCGAAAGAGGCTTGGGAGAGACGAGGTATACGGTGTTTTATTTCACAAGGCAATTTATTGCCTGAGCGAAAAGAAATGTGTCACAGCCCGCCGAGGAAGCGGGTGAGAGAAACCGGTTCTTATAAAACTGAAAAATTTTAGACTAAACTATGTTGTTTACGGCTATTCGAGTAAGGTCTTAGCTTCGATCCCCACTCTAACAGCACCCCAGTGACGACCGTCGATGAATATGGGCATCGACAAATCATTGATAATTTCTCCAGTATCGCGCAGGTAAGATTGAAACAGAAAGGGCTCGGTGTTTTTGGCAAGCTTTATTCCTACTGGGTCTGAGAAGATTCTTTTATTTCTGGCGCCAGCCAAATCCTTTTCATAGATACCGGTGGGTTTTTGTGAGAATTTTGTATTGTGCGCCGGTGCATAGCCTTTGTTATCCACCGCTAGTGCATAGATGCATGCGGGCAGCTTAATAAGGGCGTGATCAAATATTTTGGTCAACTCGTTCTCTATGGCAGAATCGTAGGAGGTGGTGTAGCGCTGAGGGCTGCTGCCTGGAATTAATTTGTAGTTTTGGTCAAAAATATCCAAATGTCTAGTTTTGACCGCATTAATCAGCACTTCTTCTACGTCATCTCGAACAATTCTGGTCGCATCGGCCATTTCATCAAAGGCGGTGTTTCCGGTGCGAAAATACGCTAAGTTTCCTTGTAGTATTTCCGTTTTACCACGTAGTTCATGGGCGTAACTTTTCGCCATATGCATGGCATCTTTAGATTTGTTGCTCATCGACAAAATATTATCGATTTTTTGCTGCATGGATTTATTGGTTTCACTCACTTGTGAAATTGCTTGCGCAATATGATCTACGCTACTTTTTAGCTCCCTAAAATCATGCACAAACTGGTCAAAGTTATCTGCCGTTGAGCCGAGTGAGAGAACGGTTTGCCCGGTGTCTTGTTTAATGGATTGGTTTTGCTCCCTGGTTTTGTCCACCAAGGCAATCATTTCCCCGGTGTGCCCGGCGATTTCATGGGTTGCAGAACTCACGCGCTCAGCTAATCCTCGCACTTCATCTGCTACTACTGAAAATCCTCTGCCGGCTTCGCCCGCTCTGGCGGCTTCGATTGCAGCATTTAAGGCCAGTAGGTTGGTTTGCTGCGAAATTTCGGTAATGAGTTGACCAATTTTACCCACCGATTGCGCTCGATCGTACAGTTGATCGACATGTTCAGAAAAAACGTCCATTTGATTAGACACTTTTTCCATTTTTTTGCGGAGCTTGGATATCTCAACTAACGAGTTTTCTGCGGTTGTGAGGCTAGTATCCGATACTTTTGCGATTTGCTGTGCGTGTTCTGAAACCGAAGCGGATTCCATGGATACGGAGTAGCCCGCTTCTTTGAGTTCATCCGACAAGGTCAATTGCGACGAGGCCATCTGATCGGTAATATGGAGCCGATCCTCCATTAACGCGGTCACCGTGGCTATTTGAAAGCTGCTATTCCTCGATGAGATTACCAGTTGGCGGACCTGGCTTAAATAGCTGTAAACCGGCTGTGCCACCGAATTTTTGGAGTCTATTCGATCTGCTAAAGTGACTTCGAACTCCGTAAGTTGTCGAAGGAACTCCGCCAGGGGGTCTTGTCGATTGAAGAGAGCCATAAATAAACAACTTTAGTATTCTGTGCTAATTAATCGCGTTACTTTCAATTTCCGCTGCAAGCTTGGTTTTTTCGCAGCCAGCCAATTAAGTTTCTCTATTCCGAGTTCTATTGCGGCTTTGAATTTGCCTTGACTATTGTGTTTATACGTTCAGTCAATTCAACTCAATCCTATTAACTATTGAACAGCCTAAAAAACGCTGCAATACAGCTGTAGCCGAAAAATTTGTATTGTCAAGGGCGGTTTTCGTTTGATATTTAACACCTTTACTTTATTGTAGAAAGTAATTCCATGTTTACCAGCTATACCTTACTACCGGAGCGTCTGATATTTAGGTGTAAAGCCTGCATCCATTGGGGTTCTTGGCTGTTGTTCATGGAACCGCGTATACACAAGGGACAAGGATGTGAGGTATTTGGGCAACGCATCGCTATATGTAGTTTATTCGGTAATGCAGGAGCAATTACCGAGGAGCAGTTGCCGTGCACCACCACCGCGAGCCATCTCGGCGCTGCAATTGCCAGTTATCTTGAAAACACCGAGAACTGGGCCGGCCTTAGCACAGCGGCCACATTCGCTT
>JAHQVY010000042.1 GCA_019634095.1 Cellvibrionaceae bacterium | reverse complement strand
GAATTCACGGCGGTTTTGGTATTATGTTTGATGATATTTTGGCAGGTATAGCTACCTGGGCTATCCTGCAGGGTTTGCTTTTTTGGGAGCTGTTGTGAGGTATTTGGTATTGGCTGTTATTTTTGCAGCACAGTGGACGTATGCAAATACGCCGGGTATTGAAGTAGTTGGGTTGTTTAAAGATGGTGCGATACTGATTATTGATGGCCAGCAGCGGATGCTGCGCAAAGGTCTGCCCACTGAAAAGGGCGTGGAGGTTATCGAGGCCGATGCCAAGTCGGTGACCTTAGTTGTCGATGGCGAAATCAAAAAAATGTCACTGTCGAAAAAAATTAGTACGCAATTCGCGGAGTCAGATGAAAAACCCGCCGCTCATATTAGCCGGGGTGCTGGCGGCCATTACTGGGCCCCGGGGAGAGTTAACAACCGCGCTTGCGAATTTGTGGTGGATACCGGAGCAACCTATGTCTCTTTGAATTCGCATCACGCCGCGCAACTGGGGGTGAGTTACAAGGACGGCATACCGGTAGTGATGCGCACAGCCAATGGTGTTAAGCGGTCTTTTAAAGTTACTTTGGATAGCGTAACTGTGGGCATGGTAACGGTCCGCGGGGTTGATGCGGTGGTTTCGGAGGGGCGCTTTCCCGAAGTGATTTTACTGGGCAATGCTTTCCTAAATCGAGTAGAAATGCGTGTAGAAGCCGGTGTTATGGTACTGCAATCCAAAATATAACTGCAGTGTTCTTGATTTGGTTAGCGGTTTTTCACGTGAGGCCAAGCATGTTTAAGGTTGAAATGTGACGGTTAAATTTATCGAATCTTCCAAATTGCCAACATCTTTCGGGATGTTCGAAATGCACGGTTTTATCGACGAGGCAACCGATAAAGAGCATTTGGTGATCACCATGGGGCAAATCGATCGCGACGAGCCGCTGTTAGCGAGAATTCATTCGGAGTGTCTCACGGGGGATGCGTTGTTTTCTTTGCGTTGTGACTGCGGTGCTCAGCTACAGGCGGCAATGCACAAAATCGCCCTGGAGAAACGCGGAGCCATATTTTATCTGCGTCAAGAGGGGCGGGGCATTGGCTTGCTAAATAAAATCCGCGCATACCAACTGCAAGACAAAGGCGCCGATACCGTTGAAGCCAACGAGCGTCTAGGCTTTGGTGCGGATATGCGCGACTATTCGATCTTGGGTCCAATGTTTGAATATTTGGGGGTCGATACAGTTAAACTTCTGACCAATAACCCTAAAAAGGTCGAAGCGTTAAAGGCGATCGGTATCCACGTGCAGCAGCGAATTCCTCATGAAACGGGTCGCAATCCCCACAACGTTGAATACTTACAGACCAAAAAAGGTAAGCTGGGCCACCTGCTAGAAGATGATTCCCCACAATAGCCCGTGACAGGGTTTTTTCTTTTGCAGTACAAAGCCAAATCAGTCAGCACACTGCGTCCTTGAGCCCGCCCTAAAATTTGCGTAATAAATGCCAAAAGTCGGCATTTATTTATCTATGAACTAAAATAAGTTAACCTATTAATTAGTTCGCTCGGCGGCAGCCATTGTGATGTCAAAACCCATCGCTATCAATTTTAAAAACCTCGTAGAGTCATCTTTGCTGGGTGTTTTTTACGCTGATCAAAATGGCGACTATCAGTATGCGAATACTGCATGGCAAAAGATATTTGGCCTATCTCCAGCGGTGTTTCGCAAGCAGGCGTGGCTGGCCATTGTGCATTCTCACGACCGAGAAGAAGTGGCTGCTGCTTGGCGTTTGGCCGTTGCCGAGCAAGTGCAATTTTGTTTGACGTTTCGCCTGTGTTTGCAAGACTGCAGTTTACGCACAGTTTGCGTTACCGCCGCTCCGGAGTATGAGGGTAATCAGCTCAGAGGCTTTTTTGGTTATGTTGAGGATGTTACTCAAAGCCAGCTATTGCAGCAGCATATTATAGAAAAAGAAACCTCCTACTCGCGATTATTGAGCCATTTATCCGGTATTGCTTATCGCGGTCATTACTGTGGTACTCGTTTTATGGCCTATGTCAGCCCGGGTTTTAAGGAGCTGACTGGTTTTGATGCCGAAAATTTTTTATGTGAAAAAAAGGGTAATTTTGCCAGTCTTATCCATGACAGCGATAGCGTTGCGGTGGAGGCGAGTATAAAAGCAAAGATTGACGATGGTGGTTGCTATCGCTGCGAGTACCGCATTGTGGTAGCGGATAATGTTATCAAGTGGGTATGGGATCAAGGCGAAGGCATTTTCGATCAGCGAGGTAATTTGCAATTCGTCGAAGGTTTGATGACGGATATTACTTCGCAAAAGTTAACCGAGTTTGCTTTGAGAAACGAGAGAAACTTATTGTTGACGGTGATAAATTCATCTCCAGATCTAATTTCAGCGAAAGATAAAAATTTGCGTTTGTTTCTTTGCAATGAAGCCTATGCCGCTGCAAAAAATACGCAGCCGGAGCAGCTTTATGGTAAAAGTGATATCGAAAATGGCGTTAGCGATGTCCTGGTTAAAGGTGATCTGAGTCGAGGCATTTGCGGCTATGAGCAAGAAGATTTGGATGCTCTGGGCGGCAAAGAGGTGCACAATCATCGCGATTGTATCGATATTCTAGGTGAGCAGAAAGTATTTGATACGGTTAAATTGCCAATTAAGAATGGCGCCGAAGACACTATTGGTGTGTTGGCTGTGGCGCGAGATATTACTGAAGTTTCGCTGGCGGCCGAAAAAATTTGGTTTCAGGCTAATTATGACGCTTTAACTCAATTACCCAATCGCAGCATGTTCTCCGATAGGCTGCGCGAGCAGATCAAAAAAAGTTTCCGAGACAGCAGCGGTTTTGCCATTTTGTTTATCGATTTAGATCGTTTTAAAAGTGTTAATGATACCTTTGGCCATGAAGCTGGCGACTTACTGTTAACCGAAGTGGCGAGCAGAATTACGAAAAGTGTTCGCAATAGTGATACGGTAAGCCGCTTCGCCGGCGATGAATTTAATTTGTTACTGCCCGATGTGCTGAACCCTTTTGATGTGCAAAAAGTCGCTGAAGCGGTACATGATGCTTTGTCTTTGCCAATAAATTTACAGGGTGAACGTGTGATGGTGTCGGCCAGTATTGGCGCGGCTATCTTCCCCACGGACAGTCAAGACTCTTCCGAATTAATGCGTTTTGCCGATCAGGCAATGTACCAGGCGAAGCGCTCTGGTAGAGGGAAGAGTTGTTTTTTTACACCACAGCTGCAGAAAAATTCCGAACGACGCTCGCGCATGGTAGCTGAATTGCGTTGTGCAATTGAGCGACAGCAATTGGAATTATATTTTCAGCCAATCGTCGATCTTAACCTTGATCGGGTGCTCAAGGCAGAGGCCTTGGTGCGCTGGCAGCATCCAACCCTTGGTTTATTGAGTCCCAATGAGTTTATTTCATTAGCGGAAGAGGAAGGTCTTATCGTCGATATCGGGAATTGGGTGTTTAAAACCGCCGCGCAAAAAGCCAAAAGCTGGAGAGCCAATTACCATCCAGATTTTCAAGTCAGCATCAATAAATCGCCACTGCAATTCTGTGAAAAAAGCGATTTTGAAGAAATTAATTGGGCCGAATTTTTGAGTTTGCAGGGCTTGCCTGGCCGTTGTTTAAGTGTAGAAATTAGAGAAGGGGTACTGAATGACGAGGTGGCTGAGGTAGGCAATAAGCTACTTGCGTTTCGCAACGCGGGTATTCAGGTATCTTTGGAGCATTTTGGCACGGGACAGTCATCCTTGTCTTATCTCAAAAAGTTCGATATTAGCTATATTAAAATTGATCGCTTATTTGTCAATAATATTGTGTCTAGCGATGAGGACAGAGCACTGTGTGAAGCAATGGTGCTGATGGCACACAAGTTGGGTTTAAAAGTGGTTGCTGAAGGAGTAGAAACGGCGGAGCAATATGCATCGATTCAGAGTTCGGGCTGTGATTATGCGCAAGGATACTATTTGGCCAAGCCGATGTCGGCAGCAAAGTTTGAAGAGTATATTATGCAGTGAATGGCTCTTAATTTAGCTGCATCTCCAGGGATGGCCGGCGTATTGCCTAGGCCACTCAAGCCTTGTATCTAAAAGGCTTCTGGTTTAATTAAGTGCCATTGTCTTATGCAGAAGTTTGATTACAGCGAATGGTTTCCGGCAAGTATAGTGTCACGGTCTTGGCCGTGCCAGCGAGGGCGGAGAAAATTATTGTGAATACTGGTTGCTTATCCCTATTTTTTGCTAAAAATAACTGACTTGTTTCTGCCGTTTTCTTTGGCTTGGTACAAGCCTTTATCGGCGGTTTCAATCCAATCAGTCGGGTTGGAAATGCAAGGCCCCAACTCGGAAATACCCAAGCTGATAGTGTATTTAATATCGATACCGTTGTGGGTTACGGTAAAGTTTTCTATAGATTGGCGCAGCCTCTCGGCAAAAACTTTAGCGCCATCGGCGTCGCAGTTTAACAGAATAACTGCGAATTCTTCACCGCCGTAACGCCCGGCGATATCGATTTCTCGCTGCGAGGCTCTCAAAATGTTAGCAGTGGCACGAATCACTTCATCTCCCGCTGGGTGACCGTAACCATCGTTAACTTTCTTAAAGTGATCAATGTCGAACATGATTAATGAGACTGCCGCGTTATTGCGCTGAAAACGTTTAAACTCCTCTTCCAGTGATTGCTCCCAAGCTTTGCGGTTTAACAGGCGGGTCAATCCATCTGTGCGACTAAGGGTATGGAGCTGATCGTTGGCTTTTTGCAGCTGCAAGCGATTGACGGCAACTTCAGTGACATCGTAAATAATGATGCAAATATGCTCAATTTGCCCCGAGGTGTTGGTGAGCGGCAAAATGGTACAGTTTTGGTACATAAAGTCCGCTACACCCGTGATGAGGCGATAATTGAGAAATTTAAACAGGTACGGACGTTGCTCCCAGGTGGTAAATGCCGGATTATGCAGTGTGAATACGGTTTGCACTTTGCGTTGAAACCAAGCTGCGGGTACTTCGGGGAACATCTCAAATAAGTTTTTCCCCAGCACATGAGTGGGCAACTTGGCGCTGTGGTTTTGCATAAAGCTGTTCCACAGCTCAATTTCAAAATCTTTATTGAGTACGACCAGCCCGACGTCGATGTCCTGGAGGACATCCATCAACCAGTGAAATTCCTTTAGAAAGTCGTCTGAATTTGGCATTGGTGTCGCGATAATCTTAGTCCAACATAAAATCGAGTTTTTTTAACAAAAGGTCCACCGATTCATCCGCAATTACGATAAGTAAATCGCAGTTGACGCTGTAACCCTCCAATTGATAGTTAATTTCTGTGACCAAGGCATTCTCCCAACGCGCGTTTTTTATATTAAACAATTCGTTGATATCTTGATGCTGGCCGAGAAGCATCGGGGATGCGAAGCTAAAGCCCTGATCAATCTGCTCTCCGAGCCCTCGTAAGCACGCACCAAACAATACGTTGGTGGTGTCCATCAACAACTCGCGTTCCGCCTGTTGATCTAGTTCGTCATCGTACTTCATCAGTTTAGCTAGATCTTGAAAGCTTGTATCGTTAAATAACAAGATGGCTTCACCGGCGATGCCGCCGCCGATAAAGCCTTGACAGACGCCGGATATCGAGCGTGCGGTATCGATAGACTGCAGGGTCATCGCGATATCTGAGGGTGACATCACCGCAATATGCGGAATCGACAGAATAACGAATGTATCGAGCAGACGCGCCAATCTGTCGCCCGCCTGCCCCATGGCAACGTTAGTCAGTTCTTGGAGACAGTCTCTCTGCTCCTCTCGAATTGCTAGAATGGCGCTCATAATGTTGGAGAAGTTTGAACATGTATTAACTATTCTAGCTGTGTAGGGCTAAAATGCCCGGAGAATTGCGAGCTTTGATTTACAGAATCTCGCTTTTTTCTCTTCGGTTTGAAATCTCACCGTAGCGTAAAAAATTCTAACGCTATTGTTCACTGATTTTATGCAGAATTGTTCTATTGCCAAGTGCTCAGATACCCGTGCTCGCCGCGATGGATTGCGCAGTGCTGTGCATTGCCTGATGGTCGCGCTGAGTGGGGCGATGTTTGCCCGAAGAAATCATCTCAGCTCTCAACTCTTAACTCTGGGCGTTTGCGGTGGCGCCTATGCGAGCATGCGGGAAAGCTTTTTTCCTTACCCAACTAGCAACGCTTGCGGTTGGCCAACAACCTTACGTTTATACCGGGCCATGCACCTGTTCCACCTTTGGCCAAGAGCGAAACAATAATCTTTTTGTCGCCGACCTGCGTTGTGCTTAAACCGGTCGCGCAATTCACCGAGAGAAATCATGAAACAGCAAGATCAAGATTTAAGCGCCGATTTCGACACCAATTTTGAGTTTTTCTTGCACGATGCCATCGAGACCGGCTGTGTTTGGGGCTTAGAGGGCGAGGAGGGGTGGGCTTTGTGCCCTTCGCTGGAAAACGATGAGATAGACGTTATGCCTCTTTGGTCACAGCCAGAATATGCACAGCAGCACTGCAAAGACGAGTGGAGCAGCTACCAAGTGGTGCCTATCTCTGTGGAGGAGCTTCTCGACGACTGGTTACCAGGCATGCATGAAGACATTATTATGGTTGGGGTGAATTGGAACGCGGACCTAGAGGGTGTGGACCTTGAACCTCTCGATTTACTGGAAGAAATGGATCGACTAATCGCCGAGGGGCAGGACGTTGCAAGCGATGACTGATTGCGCGAGCGGTGACGAAAAGTTGCCGATGTAACAGGCTAAATGGTCTGTTGTAAAAGGCCTATACCGTAAATTGGCGGCAAAATTTTCAAATCTATCGAGCTGACACCTGTCGCCGGGAATGCGATTTTAGGGCCGTGCTTTAATTGCCTAGCTGCGGTCACGGTTCAATAAAAAAGCGATTTAATGGCCGAGTAACACTTGTTTTCGATTGGAGGTTTGCGCTATCGTGCGGCTCACTTTGAAAGACATTAATTAAATCGCACACTGCTTCAGCGAGACGATAACTCGTATCGGCAAATACACTCCCTACGAAAGCAACGCATAATTTACGGTGTCGCGTCGGGTTTCCATACTTGCAAGCTAGGCAGTTTTCGAGAATCTCAACCCGAATTCATTATGTCCTCGACCAATTACGTTGACGAACAACAGCCCCTAAGCCAGTTTACCGAGCAGGCTTATCTCAATTATTCCATGTACGTGATTTTAGACCGCGCCTTGCCAAATATCGGCGACGGTTTGAAACCGGTACAGCGTCGCATCATTTACGCCATGAGCGAGCTAGGTTTGCGCGCTAGTGCGAAATTTAAAAAATCCGCGCGCACGGTGGGTGATGTGATCGGTAAATTTCATCCCCATGGCGACAGTGCCGCCTACGAGGCCATGGTGTTGATGGCGCAGCCCTTCACCTATCGCTATCCGCTAGTTGATGGCCAGGGCAATTGGGGGTCGCAAGATGACCCAAAATCGTTCGCCGCGATGCGCTATACCGAATCGAGGATGACCACCTTTTCCGAAGTCTTACTCGACGAACTCGCCCAAGGTACGGTTGATTGGCAGCTCAATTTTGACGGTTCGCTGGAAGAGCCGAAAGTGCTGCCTTCTCGGGCCCCCACGATTTTATTGAACGGTACCACGGGTATTGCCGTGGGTATGGCTACAGACATACCGCCGCACAATTTGCGTGAAATTATTGGCGCCACGGTGCATTTGTTAAGTAACCCAAAAGCGACTACTGCGGAGCTATGCGAGTTTGTCAAAGGCCCCGATTTTCCCACCAACGCGGAAATTATTACGCCGCTCGAAGAGATTAGAAAACTCTACGAGTTGGGTAAGGGTAGCCTTAAAATGCGCGCGGTTTGGGTTAAGGAGGAGGGGGATGTAGTGATTACCGCATTGCCACATCAGGTGAGCGGTGCCAAAGTTTTGGAGCAAATCGCGGCGCAAATGCAAGCGAAAAAACTGCCTATGATTGCAGACCTGCGCGATGAGTCCGACCATGAAAACCCCACGCGTTTAGTGGTGGTGCCCCGCTCTAACCGGGTCGACCTGGAGGCGGTTATGCGCCACTTGTTCGCCACCACAGACCTAGAACGCTCATACCGAGTCAACTTTAACATGGTTGGCATCGATGGTAGGCCCGCGGTGAAGCCCTTGGTAAAGGTGTTAAGCGAATGGCTCAGCTTTCGCCAGCAAACGGTTAGGCGGCGCTTACAGTATCGGCTCGATTGGGTTGATCGCCGCTTGCACTTACTGGAAGGTTTGTTAGTTGCTTTTCTCAATTTGGACGAGGTGATTCACATTATCCGCACCGAAGATCGCCCTAAAGCCGAGTTGATGGCGCGCTTTTCTCTGTCGGAAGAGCAGGCAAATTATATTCTCGATACGCGCTTGCGCCAATTGGCGCGTCTTGAGGAAATGAAGATTCGAAGTGAGCTGACGGAATTGGAAAAGGAAAAAAATACATTGGAGAGTATCCTTAATTCCGAGCGCAAATTGAAAAACCTGATCCGCAAGGAATTGTTGGCGGTGGCTGAGCAATATGGCGACGACCGCCGCTCGCCTATTGTATCCAGAGAAGAGGCGGTAGCCTTCAGCCAAAGTGAGTTGTTGAGCAGCGATCCCATCACGGTGGTGCTATCGGAAAAAGGCTGGGTGCGGGCAGCGAAAGGCCACGATATGGACCCCACTTCACTGACTTACAAAGCGGGTGATCGCTTCCGCTTTGCGGCATGGGGCAAAAGCAACCAAAATGCCATTTTTCTCGATTCTACCGGTAGGAGTTATGCGGTACCTGCGCACCAATTACCCTCCGCTCGCGGTCAAGGCGAACCCTTAACCGGTAAATTAAATCCGCCCAGTGGAGCAGAGTTTACCGGCTTGTTAATGGGGGATAATTCGCAAAAAGTGCTGTTGGCGTCTGATGCCGGTTACGGCTTTGTCGCCACTTTAGGTGACATGCTCACTAAAAATCGTGCCGGCAAGGCTTGCCTCACGCTGCCCAAAGGTGCGCGAGTGCTCGCGCCTCAGCTACTGGATGAGCTGGATAATGCCTTGCTGGTGGCAGTGAGCAATGAGGGGCGGCTGTTAATGTTTCCGGTTTCAGATCTGCCGGTGATGTCTCGTGGTAAGGGCAATAAAATTATTTCGGTTCCCTCGGCGCGGGTCGCAGAGCGGGAAGAGTTTGTGGTGGGTGTTGCTGTGGTTAGCACACGGCAGACAATTAAAGTGCTCTCGGGCAAGCGCCACCTCAACCTAAAAGCAAAAGATTTGGAGCACTACCTAGGGGAGCGTGGTCGACGGGGTAATAAGCTACCCAGAGGCTTTCAAAAGGTTGAAGCTATCGAGGTGGTAAGTTAATTAAACGGGGTTTTGACTGTGCACAGCTTAACTTTGGCACAAATCACAGTTTTCTTGTTGTGTTAGAAACTTGTAACAAAGCGTCTTGATCAGCGACTTTTTGGATGACAAACTCTCATAGAGAAGCGCGCAGGCACTGATTTATTTGCGCTGAGTTTTTCGAAAGGCCGGCATTCCTGCCCGGGTGGAAAGAAAGAATATCTCCTGCTTCAAACCATCAGCAGCAGGGACACTAGTCACGAACTTATAGGTACATATTCACAAAGGGTTTGAAACAGAGGGTATCCTTTCTAAGTTTCTCGATAGTAAGCCTTTTTAAACATGTGGAAGTAGTGGAAAATTATGTCTGGATTTAGAAAGCATGGCCGGAGGCTAGCGAAGTGTTTGGTTCGCCTGTCACACACTGAGCTGGGTGAATTGGTTGCAGAAACTCGTGATATTTCTGAAACAGGTGTATTTTTAAATTCACGTGATTTGGTGAATATTGTTAACGTGGGTGAGCGTTTTAATGCGAAGCTCTACAACACTGTAGCTGAAAAAGCCGTCTCTGAAACCCGTTTGATGGTGGTTCGTCTTACCGATGATGGCGTGGGGCTCGCTTTTGAATGAGCGGGCCGTGCTGTTTGCAAATTTAAGCAGTGGAAGCCATTGTTCCTGGTAGTAATTTGTTGTGGCGATTAAATTCGTTGTCATTAGTACGGCTGTCAATCAGGGCCCTTGGCGCTGTTGCGACATGTTCGGTTTAGAAACGCTTGGCTTTTGTTATAGCAGTATTTCTGGCGCCGTATTCGAGTTATTCGACTTCATCTTTTTCGACTTGGTAAGAGTGGCTTATGCTCGCCGTAAATAATCTGCGTGTAAAGTCATAAATACCGTTCTAAAAGCTTCTAAATCCAAAACTGTATACAGCTTTACCTTAACGTTAAGGTTAAGTTGTTTGCATATTGATAGTACGCCTTTCGTGGGCTCTATGTGGGGATTCTAAGCAAAAATCTAGAGGAGACTCTGTTTCAATTCCCAAGCCTGTCACCTGTTTCTTGTCACCCGTTTCTTATACCCGTTTCTCTACGAGCAAGGTCTGCAGCTGTGCAATGGGAGGTAACCTTTGTTTCCCGCGGATCGGCGATTGTCGCGCCTTGTTTGACAAGAAAAAATTGACGCCTTTTTAAGAGCTAAACCTCAGAGGCTATGAGCGTAGCGTATTTTTTGCAGTGATGTCGTTGTATCATTTGCTGGAATCAAAATCCGTTTTTAGGGGCTGCGCCATTTAAGAGCTGCGCAATCTATAGCTTTAGCGCCTTGCGCAGTGCCTGGAGTTTCTGTTTGTTTTTGGCTCGGTCTACCTTGGTTTCCCCAGCCTTTTCTGGTAGCGCCTGTCTTTGAATCTCAAG
>JAHQVY010000351.1 GCA_019634095.1 Cellvibrionaceae bacterium | reverse complement strand
GCCTAAATCTCAAGTGCTTTGGGTATATTATCCTAAATTAATCAGTTGGATCGTAGCGAGGGCGTCCAAGGGGCCGAAATTAGACTGAATTTTTTAACTTTTTCGGCCAATTCGTAGTCACTCTACGGGTGCAGTCGAAAAATTGAAAAAACGCTATAATTTCAGTTCATTGGACGTCCGCAGTAGATTCAACTGATTTATTTAGGATTATCTTTACACCGACTGTGTTTAAGGCTGTACACACCTAAAGAGATACGCAATAACAACAACGCGCTTTCTATGGGATATAATCGGATACATTCTCCATCAGATCATAAGCCCATATTTGAGGAATGTTTTTTGTTAAATATATTATTAATAGAAGATGATATCGAGTTAGCTGCAACGCTAATCGACTATCTAAAACTGCATTCAATCTACTGTGATCATGCCGCCAACGGCATTGCGAGCCTGTCGCTGGTGCGAGATAACAATAATTATCAGGTTATTGTGCTTGACATTAACCTCCCCCGGATGGACGGCCTGAGTGTCTGTGAAATCATCCGCTCCTATGGCATCGATACACCCGTACTAATGCTGACCGGTAAAGGCAGCATCGAAGCCAAAATTGCCGGCTTCGAATCAGGTGCTGACGATTACCTAGTTAAACCCTTTGACTTTGAAGAGCTGACGGCCAGGTTGCGCGCACTGGCGAAACGACGCAGTGGCCAGGTGAGTATTTTTAAAATTGGTAACCTCACCGTGGACCTGAAACAGAAAAAAGCTTGGCGCGATCAAAAAATCCTTAAATTATCGCCCATTACCTTCCAATTACTGAAAGTACTGGCTTTAAACAGCCCTAACCCGGTTGGCCGCGACGAGCTAATACAGACTATTTGGGGAGATTCGCCCCCAGCCAGCAACAGTCTCAAAGTACATATCCACCATTTGCGCAAGCAAATCGATGGCAATAGCGCCAACCCGCTTTTCCAAACAGATAGCCGGCTGGGATTTGCCCTGCGCGAGTAACCCACGACTCGTTCAAACACCTTGGCAATGTTGCTCTAAAAGCCATCAATTATTGTTTGGCGTCGCATAATTCTGCTGCCAATGCCAAGCCATTGGCAGCATTGAGAATACAGCGGTAATCGAGCAGACCCTAAGGCAATTGAAGAAGAAAGCGGCAAATACAGCCCGTAGCGTTTGATATTTAGGCCTCATAAGCAAGCCCCTAAGCCGGTTCGCTGTTAAGGTGTATACGCTTCAACTCATGTAAAAATAAACTGCTGAGTCTTGGCGGCAAGGGTGATTTTTTAGAGATGGCTGCAAACTCACATACGTAACCAAAATGCTTGTTTTCAATTTTGCGTAGTCGCCCGGCTTTAATAAAATCTGTGGCATAGTGGTCGGGTACAAAGCCAATAAATTTACCCGATAAAATTAAGGTTAATATCCCTTCCTGGTCGTCGGCAAGCGCCTTTCTCCTTAAGCCAGTTTGAATGCTGTGGTCCATATTAGGGCTGTGAAAACTCAGGGCGGCGCAATCTTGCGCTTTAATTTGCTCTTCGCTGGCAGACTGGGCTCCATGAAATAAAGGGCTGTTTTCGCCGCAATAGAGTGACATGTGCTCTTTGAATAGTGAAGTGTATCTCAAACTGCTGGAGGCGCGATGATAGGGCGCAATGCCCAGGTTGTAGCGACCATCGAGAATACCTTGTTCAATCTTATTTACCGGAACAACTTGAATTTCTATCTCAACTTCCGGGGCTTTATCCAGATAAGCCGCAATGGCTTGCGGCACCTTGCAGGCTTTATTGGTAACGGTTTTATCGAACATCGCAATCACTATTTTTCCCTGCAGGTTCTTATGAATTTCGTTGATCTCATTGCGAAAATTATCCAGTGAATGCAGCAGTGCTTTGGTGTGGTCGTACACTTGCTGGCCTTCGCAGGTGAGCGCGAACCCGGCACGTCCGCGTTGGCACAGCACTAAGCCAAGGCGTATTTCCAAGTCTTTCAAATGGCGGCTGATGGTTGATCTGCCGATGTTCAATTCGAGCTCGGCGGCGGTTAGTCCGCCGCAGTTGGCGACCATGATAAAAACCTTAAGCAGTCGGATGTCGGTATCGGAAAGGTTGCTGAGTGGATTGCGCATAGGCGGAGGATAGTTTCAGAAAAGTGAAAGTATGAATGGAGAATTGATAATTTATCAAATTAACACCAGCCTATAAAGTTGCTTAGCGAGTGCAATTAATAGTTAAAGCGAGTAAAGAATAGTGAATAAAACTATTAATCATTTTATTGCCGGAGACTATAGAGACCCTTCCGAGGGCCGTCAAAAGGTAATAAATCCGGCAACGGGTGCTGCGGTGGCAAGCGTAGCGCTAGCCAACGATAAAACCGTTAACCGGGCTGTAACCGCCGCAGCCAAAGCGTATCCGGCTTGGCGCAACACGCCGCCGGCACAGCGGGCGCAGGTGATGTTTCGCTTAAAGCAGTTGCTAGAACAGCGCACCGATGAAATTGCCGAAATAGTAAGTGTTGAACACGGTAAGGTTTTACACGATGCCAAAGGCGAATTGCAGCGCGGTATTGAAAACATCGAATTTGCCTGCGGCATTGTACAGCTTCTAAAAGGTGAGCACAGTAAAAATGTGGGTACTCATATAGATTGCTGGAGCGAATTCCAGCCCTTGGGCGTGGTGTGCGGTATTACGCCGTTTAACTTCCCGGCTATGGTGCCACTTTGGATGTGGCCCGCCGCTGTTATGTGTGGCAACAGCTTCGTGCTTAAGCCTTCAGAGCAAAACCCTTCTAGCGCATTATTTATTGCAAAGCTGGCAGTAGAAGCCGGTTTGCCGCCAGGGGTATTGAATGTTGTCAATGGCGATAAGTGCGCGGTGGATGCCTTAATCCTCTCCAGGGCGGTCCAGGCAGTGAGCTTCGTGGGGTCTACCCCGGTTGCCAAAGCGATTTATGCCAAAGCCAGTGCCGCAGGCAAACGCTGTCAAGCTTTGGGCGGAGCAAAAAATCACGCCGTTGTCATGCCCGATGCCGATCTTGCTGCGACGGTGAACGGCTTAATGGGTGCAGCCTACGGTTCTTGTGGCGAGCGTTGCATGGCAATACCATTACTCAGAAGTGGCCCGCCGCCAACTTGCACAGCGACTTAAGCTACTCGTTCCCCAGCTATTAGCACGGAGTTTCCGTTTGGTGTTCAGTGCTGCAGCCAGTTCGCAAGCGAAAACTTACCGAGGATTAACAAGTTTTTACGCATTCAACAGTTTATGAATTATTCGGCGGTGCTGTGTTTATCCGCTAGGAGTATAAATGAAACGCTTGAAAATAAAGGCTTTACCCGCTTGCATCGCCGCTTGTGTATTACCCATATCGGTGCAAGCAGAGAATGTGCTCGAAGTTACTGTGGTAACTGGGCAAAAAAGAGAACAGAACATTAACGAAGTAGGTATTGCCATTACCGCTTATAGTGGCGATCAGCTTAGGGAATTAGGGCTCGATGAAAGCACCAAAATTATTGCGTATACGCCGGGCGTTTCCCTGGCGGGTGATATTGGTGGGCAAAGGGCAATCTTTAATGTGCGCGGTGTGGTACAAAATGATTATGCCGATATCGCCGAAGCCCCGGTGGCGGTTTACGTCGATGGTGGATATCTCGCCAGCACCCAAGCGCAAACCTTCGGCTTATTTGATATCGAACGGATAGAGGTATTAAAAGGCCCTCAGGGAACCTTGTTTGGCCGCAATGCGACAGGGGGTTTAGTTAACACCATTACCAATAAGCCGACAGAAGAAAGGCAGGCGTATATCGATGCCCGGGTTGCCAGATTTGAACAGCGCCGCATAGAAGCCGCTATTTCCGGCGCTATTGCCGAAGGTGTGTTGGGGCGCTTATCTGGCTTTACTAATGTACAGGGCGAAATTCTAGAAAATATTTATCAAGACGGTGCCAGCCCCGATACGCGTGCGGGCTCGCCCGGAGGCGGCCAAGATGGTTACAACGACGATACACAAGCCTTGCGCGCACAACTGGCGTTCGCCCTGGGCCAGAGTGGCAGTTTACTGTTAAGTGCCAATGTGGCCGATACGGTTAAGAGTGAAGGCCCCTATCAGGTGGTGAATACCACAGAAGTGAAAGATGCCAACGGCAGTGTTATCGATGTGATTTACGCCGCAGATGACCCTTTGGCCTGCGATGAGATTCAGCTCGGTGAGTGTATCGATGCAAACTTTAATGGCGACCCTTTTCGCCCGGTGCAAGGGGGAGACTTTAACGGCAATTTCGACCCAGATGGTTCGGGCCCAAAGGTAGATAAAGACTTTGCCTTCGACGATCAAAATAAAATTAAATCTGAAGGCCTGGCTGCAACACTAGACTATGATTTTTCTGGGTTGAGCTTTGTATCCCTCACGGATTATAAAAACTTTAAGCGCACCATTGGTTTGGATTCGGATCAAACCGCATCGCCGGAATTAATTTTTCAGTCGAATAGTGATATTTCCCAGTTGAGCCAAGAATTGCGTTTGTCGGGTAACACCGATACCAGCGTGTGGGTCACTGGCCTGTATTTTTTATCCATCGATACCGATTACAGTCAGGGTTTGGCCGCGTCACCAACCGCGGGTTTTTTAGCGGGTGAAGAAAACAATACCCTGGTTGAACTGAGCACAAATTCTTACTCGATATTTGGGCAAGTGGATGTACAACTTGCCCAAAACTGGGTTGTTATTGCCGGCGCGCGCGCCGTGCAAGAAGAAAAAAATATGCGCGGCGAAGTTTACCAAAATGCCAATAGCGACGACCGAGTTATTGAAATTGACACAGCAAGTGTTTCGTTAGAATCCTTCGATGAAGATAACAACCAAGATATGTGGTCGGCAAAACTCCAGTTTGAATACACGGCTGGAGATAACTTGTACTACCTCGGCCTCAACCGTGGGGTAAAAGCGGGGAGTTTTAATGCGCCATTATTCGGCGGTTTTAGTCGCTATGCGCCAGAAGAGCTGGTGTCGCTAGAGGCGGGGCTTAAGCTGGCCTTTCTCGATGGTCTGGGCAGATTTAACGCCAATATCTTTCATTATGACTACAGCGATTATCAGTCGTTTTCCTGGGTGAATAACTCCGGCCTGGTTTCTAACGAAGATGCGAGTTTCGAAGGCCTAGAGTTTGAATTATTTTTAAGCCCTGTCGTGTCGCTGGACCTGGTATTAAATGCATCGTATACCGATGCTGTGGTGGAAAACTTAGAAGTCGCCGATGGTGTATTTACCGACACTCGGCCGTCTTTTACGCCGGAATACCAGGCCTCGGCGATGCTGCGCTATAACTGGGATGTAGCCGGTGGCAATGCGGCGGCACAGCTGAGCAGTTCCTACCAATCGGAGACTTTTCACAATGCCCGTAATTTTACCGCTCACGAAATTGAGTCGTGGGTAAAAACTGATGTGCGCTTAAGCTGGGCCGATGATGCAGACCATTGGAACCTTTATGCGTTTGTCGACAATGCCCTAGACTCCGATCACGGTATTATCGGCTTTGATGTCACCGGGTTTTATGGAACCACACAAATTTCATATGCCAAACCCCGTACCTATGGCGTGGGGCTAAGGCGAAACTTTTAATTGGCGCTGCTGTCATTTTTTTCGGCAATTTAGGTTTTGCCAGTGTGATTGCGAACTCGCGCCTACCACCCATAAAAAAATGGTTCTTGCCGTAGTTGGCGTGTTAACTTTAAGGCTTAGAATTCTCTAAGTGCAATGAGGTAGCCAATGACAAAATTTTCAAAATCACAAATTAACCAAAACTTCGATGATTTACATAAACCCTTAAATCGGTTGCAGGCAATAACCGAGGCCTCGCGCTGTACTTATTGCTACGAGGCTCCTTGTATTACCGCTTGCCCAACGTCTATTGATATCCCCACATTTATTCACCAAATTCGCAGCGAAAATATTAAGGGTGCAGCGCAAACAATATTGAGCGAGAACATTCTAGGCGGTACCTGCGCTCGCGCTTGCCCCACCGAGATATTGTGCGAGCAGGCATGCGTGCGCAATCACGACCAAGGTAAACCAGTGGAGATTGGTTTGCTGCAACGTTTTGCGGTTGATACCTTCCTCGATGCCGATCAGCCTCATCCATTCAAGCGGGCGGAGCCCAGTGGTAAGCGTGTAGCGGCCGTGGGTGCGGGGCCTGCCGGATTGGCTTTTGCTCACCGCGCCGCCCTGCTCGGGCACCAGGTTGTTATCTTCGAAGCCGAGGCAAAACCCGGCGGTTTAAATGAATATGGCTTAGCGGCTTACAAGATGGCGAATAACTTTGCACAACGGGAAGTAGATTTTCTAATGCAAGTGGGCGGCATAGAAATACAGCACAGCCAGCGCCTGGGAGATAACCTGAGCTTAGCGCAACTGCGGCAAGACTTTGATGGCGTATTTATTGGCGTTGGCTTGGCTGCAAACCATCAACTGGGCATACCCGGCGAAAATTTACCGGGTGTGGAAGACGCCACAAACTTTATAGCCACCTTGCGTCAAACCGCGGATAAATCCTCTTTGCCCGCAGGGGAAAACCTGGTGGTTATCGGTGGCGGCAACACCGCCATTGATGCCGCGGTACAAGCAAAACGCTTGGGCAGCGCAAACGTCACACTGGTGTATCGCCGCGGCGAAGAATATATGGGGGCAACCGCGTGGGAAATCGATTTGGCGCGGAAAAACGGCGTAGTTATTTTACTTTGGGCAAAGCCAATTGCGATTCACGGCGGCGATGCAGCCGCCGCAATAGTGTTGGAAAAAACCGCGTTATTAGAGGGCACTTTGCAGGGTACAGGTAACACCTTAACAATACCTGCAGATAAAGTATTGAAAGCGGTCGGCCAAAAATACGCTCTGGCCGATGAACCCAGTTTAGATCTTGCCAAGGGAAAAATTTGGGTAAATGAACGCTTTGAAACCAATTTGCCGGGCGTGTTTGCCGGTGGCGATTGCGTACACTTAGGGGAAGATTTAACCGTGCAAGCGGTGGAGCATGGTAAGCGTGCGGCCCATGCCATGGGCCGTTATTTATTTACGATAAGCGCTTTGGAGATATAACGTGACCAATTTACATTGCAATATAGCGGGTATCGACAGTATTAATCCATTTTGGTTGGCCTCGGCGCCGCCAACCGACAAATATATTAACGTTAAGCGCGCTTTCGATGCGGGCTGGGGCGGCGTGGTATGGAAAACCTTGGGTATCGATCCCCCGGTTATTAATACTTCGAGTCGTTACGGTGTGCATCACGATCGTTCGCGGGGTATTTTGGGTATCAATAATATTGAACTCATATCCGACCGGCCACTGGCGATTAATTTAGCTGAAATTGAACAAATTCGTCGCGAATACCCGGATAGGGTGGTTATTGGTTCAATGATGGCGCCCATCGAAAAATCGGCGTGGCAGGAACTGGCGGTAAAAATTGCCAACTCCGGGGTGCACGGTTTGGAATTAAATTTTGGCTGCCCTCACGGTATGTGCGAGCGGGGAATGGGTTCGGCGATTGGCCAGGTGCCGGAAATGGTCGAGCAGGTAACTCGCTGGGTGAGGCAGGCGGTAGACCTTCCCGTATTTACCAAATTAACACCCAATATTACCAATATTTTGTGGTCCGCCGAAGCGGCGCAGCGGGGCGGCTGTCACGGGCTGGCGTTGATTAACACAGTAAATTCTATTACTTCTGTCGATTTAGATTTAATGGCGCCAACGCCAACCGTAGATGGCAAAGGCACACACGGCGGCTACTGTGGCAGTGCGGTTAAACCCATAGCCTTAAATATGGTTGCAGAAATTGCGCGCAACGCAGAAACAAAACAGATGACAATTTCCGCAATTGGCGGTATAGAAACCTGGCGCGATGCCGCAGAATTTATTGCCTTGGGTGCCAGCGGTTTACAGGTATGCACCGCCGCCATGCTGTATGGCTTTCGTATTGTCGAAGATATGAAAGCCGGCCTGCAAAATTTTATGGCTGAAAAAGGCTACGCTCATTTAGACGATTTCCGCGGCAAAGCGGTTGCCAACACCGTCGATTGGAACGATTTAAATTTAAATTTCGACAGCAAAGCGTTTATTAAGCAAGCGCAGTGCATTGGCTGTGGCCGCTGTCATATCGCCTGTGAAGATACCTCCCACCAAGCCATCCGGTTTGACACAAATAGCCAAGGCCTGCGCCGCTTTACGGTGCTTGATGACCACTGCGTGGGCTGTAATTTATGTGCCCACGTGTGCCCGGTGCCCGACTGCATAGAGATGCGCACCGTGGACAATGGGCAGCCGCGCTTAACTTGGCCGCAACACCCAAAAAACCCACTGCGCACAGATGTGCCAGTTTCTAAAAACACAGAGGTTTAGTTGTTATGTCATCTTTAACTGAACGCGAATTGCAAGCCTACTGGATGCCCTTTACCAGCAACCGACAGTTTAAACAACACCCTCGGTTGGTTGTGGGTGCAGATCGAATGCATTTTACCTTGGACGATGGTCGCCAATTAATGGATGGCATCGCAGGTTTGTGGTGTTGCAATGCAGGGCATAACTGCCCCAAACTTGTGCAAGCTATTCAGAAACAAGTTAGCGAGTTAGATTATTCCCCGGCATTTCAGATGGGGCACCCAAAGCAATTTGAGTTGGCGCAAAGGCTGGCCGCTATGATGCCGGGCGGGCTTAATCGCGTGTTTTTCACCAATTCTGGCTCTGAGTCGTGTGAAACCGCCTTAAAAATAGCCATTGCCTATCATCGAGTCAAAGGCGATGGGCACCGCACGCGTCTAATTGGCCGAGAAAAAGGCTATCACGGGGTGAATTTCGGGGGTATGTCTGTTGGTGGCATGCCGGCAAACCGCAAAATGTTTGGCAGCATGATGTCGGGGGTGGATCACCTGCGGCATACCCACGGTATCCCCGGCAATCTTTTTTCCAGGGGGCAGCCGGAGCACGGTGCCGAATATGCAGATGATTTATTGAGACTTTGCGAGCTGCACGATCCCTCCACCATTGCCGCGGTTATCGTCGAGCCTTTAGCGGGCTCTGCCGGTGTTATTCTGCCACCCAAAGGCTATTTGCAAAGGCTGCGGCAACACTGCACTAAGCACGGTATTTTATTGATATTTGACGAAGTTATTACCGGTTTTGGCCGTTTAGGAACCCCTTTTGCTTCAGAGTTGTTTGGTGTAGAACCCGACCTTGTGACAACGGCAAAGGCGATTACCAATGGTGTGATCCCCATGGGTGCGGTGTTTGCACAAGATTTTATTCACGACGCATTTATGCATGGGCCAGAAAACGCGGTGGAGTTGTTCCACGGCTACACGTTTTCTGGTAACCCCATGGCCTGCGCGGCGGCGCTGGCCACCTTAGACATTTTTGAAGAAGAGGGCTTGTTAACACGTGCAGCGGAGTTATCCGATTATTGGCAAGACGCTGTGCATTCGCTGGCGAATTTGCCCCTAGTGAAGGACGTGCGCAATATGGGCTTAATTGCCGGTATTGAGTTGCAGCCTATGGTGGATGAGCCAACTAAACGCGCGTTTTCCGTTTTTCTGCAAGCTTTTGAGGCCGGCTTGTTAATTCGAACCACCGGTGACACGCTCGCCTTGTCACCGCCATTAATTATAAAAACTGTCGACATTGATTTTGCATTCGACACGCTTTACGAAATTATTAAAAACTTAGATTAATAGCCAGAGCCTGTTGTTTCGTGCGCGCTGCTTACACAAGGTAATTAATATGTGCGAATAAATAAAAGCGCAATGTAAGCGGTGTTAAAATTATAATTAACTCAGTTGAATTGTAGCCTGCGTGTTTGAAAACCTGAACTAGCTAGGAAAAATCCATGAGCAACTTAAAAAGTGGCCTAATTCAAATGGGCCTAAAAGCAAGCACCGACAGCGACCCAGAAACCATTCGCCAGTCTATGATCGAAGCGCATATCCCGCTAATTCGAAAGGCAGGAGAGCAAGGGGTACAGGTATTGTGCTTTCAAGAAGTGTTTACCCAACCGTATTTTTGCCCAAGCCAAGATGCCAAGTGGTATGCCAGCGCGGAATTAATTCCCGAAGGCCCCACCACACAATTAATGATGCAGTACGCAAAACAATACCAAATGGTTATTGTGGTACCGGTCTATGAAAAAGATTCCGTCACCGGGGTTTACTACAACACTGCCGCTGTTATAGATGCCGACGGCAGTTACCTGGGCAAGTATCGCAAAACCCATATTCCCCAAATAGCCGGGTTTTGGGAAAAGTTTTTCTTTAAGCCGGGCGCGTCTAATTGGCCGGTGTTTACAACCCAGTACTGTAAGTTGGGTGTGTATATCTGCTACGACCGTCATTTCCCAGAGGGTTGGCGCGCACTGGCGCTCAACGGGGCAGAATATATTGTTAACCCTTCAGCAACGGTTGCGGGCTTATCGGAATATTTGTGGAAATTAGAACAGCCCGCCGCCGCGGTGGCCAATGGTTGTTGGATTGGGGCGATTAATCGGGTGGGCCGTGAGCAGCCCTGGGATATTGGGGAATTTTATGGTCAGTCGTATTTTGTTAACCCTCGCGGGCAAATCGAAAAACAAGCCAGCCGAGATCAAGATGAACTGATTATTCACGACCTAGATATGGGGATGGTGGCGGAGGTTAGAAATACCTGGCAGTTTTTCCGCGACCGCCGCCCGAGTACCTATAAAAAATTAACGGATGAAGAGTAACCATTAAATACAACCCACATAAAAGGCAGCGATACCCTATGAATAAGCCAATTAAACCCGCGAATTACGATGCCGACCTGTGGAACCAAGATTTAGCCCCGACTAGCGCTGAACAGCGCAGCTGGAACTGGCTACATTTCGCGTCTTTGTGGGTGGCCATGGTGGTTTGTGTACCCACTTACATGTTG
>JAHQVY010000350.1 GCA_019634095.1 Cellvibrionaceae bacterium | reverse complement strand
TGTCTTTGCGGGTACTGGGGTCGGCATAGGATTGGCCGGCAAAGGCATCCAACACCACCGGTTTTTGAGCATCCTAAATCAATCATTTGAATCTACTGCGGACGCCCAATGAACTGAAATTAAGCCGTTTTTTCAATTTTTCGACTGTACCCGTAGAGTGACTACGAATTTGCCGCAAAGTTAAAAAATTCACTCTAATTTCAGCCCCTTTAACGCCCTCGCTACGATCCAACTGATTTATTTAGGATTAAAGTTTTGCGGGCACTCGATTTTGTGCGGCAAGCTCATTATCATGGGCGCCGCTGCAGCTAATGCGATGTGTTCAAGGATGCTTGGGGTTTGCCTCCATGGGCCGGCTTGAAATATCTCTGACATATATTCGTTAGATACTAAAAAGTCTCAAGTAAAATCAGGCGGTTGCGAATGTCTTCATTAGAAATCCTTATGGTGGTTGGCTTTTTATTTGCCGCATATTCCATTATTGCCAACGACTCCATCCAAACCTTGGGGACATTTATTGCATCGAACGCCAATCGCCCCTGGTGGGTGTTGTGGGCCTTTTCCGGTTCCGTGCTGGTGGCTGTGGTGGTGTATGGCTGGCTCGCCAACGGTGGTGACCCGGCCTACGGTCGTCTAGAGAAATTCCCCGAGCCTGCCGGGGGTATCCAGTGGTACCACGTGGTCCCGCCCTTTGCTATTTTAATTCTCACCCGTTTCGGGGTGCCGGTGAGTACTACCTTCTTAGTGCTTTCCGTTTTTGCCCCCAAAAATATTGATAGTATGCTGGTGAAATCCGGCATGGGTTATTTGCTTGCCTTTGTGGTGGCTATTGCCGTTTACCGCTTCGTACTGCACAAAACCACGGCATATTTTATACGCACACAAAAAGAGGCGGTGAGTCTGCAATGGGTGGCATTGCAGTGGTTGTCCACGGCGTTCTTGTGGAGCCAGTGGCTGGTGCAAGACCTGGCAAATATTTTTGTTTATCTGCCGCGAGAGATTACGACGGTGCACCTGCTGCTTGCACTGGTGTTTTTGGTGGGCTTGCAGGGCTTCACTTTTTTCAATATGGGCGGCGCCATTCAAAAAATTGTCAACTCGAAAACCGGCACCTCCGATATTCGGGCTGCAACGATTGTCGACTTCCTCTATGGCTTGATATTGCTGGTTTTTAAAGAGTGGAGCAATATGCCCATGAGCACCACCTGGGTATTTCTGGGCTTATTGGCCGGCCGACAGTTTGCCATCTCCGCTTTTCTCTCCGAGCCGCCTATGAGAGAGACCCGCCGTATTGTGTTGTTTGATGCGCTAAAGGCGTTAATTGGTTTGTTGATAAGTGTGGTGCTGGCGCTGGGGCTTCCGTTCTTGGCGAAACAGCTTTCTTAAGTTGCGCTAGTGCTGGCACGGCCGTGTTCAGCAACGAGGTTTTTGCGCAGGTGGAGAGGATGGCCCTCCCTTCAGGATTCGAACCTGAGACCTTCCCCTTAGGAGGGGGACGCTCTATCCTGCTGAGCTAAGGGAGGAGGGGCCGCATTCTAGCAGGTGAGTTTTACATTTGAAAAGCCGTGCAGCCGCGGTGGCGGTAAATTGGCTTTTTAAGCCTCGCCCATTTTCTGGGAATTTGAACCACTCGTGGTTCGGCCGGAAGACCCGTATAGAGAGACCCGCTGATTCTGCCCGCGCAGAATGCCGGAGACCCGGGTGAAGATTTCTTCGCTGCGCGTAAGCAGCTTACCGTTGATTTCATTGATCTCGCGGCAGTTTTGCAGCAGCTGCTTTAGCTGCTGCCATTTTTCAGCTAGCTTCGAACCTTGTTGCTGGTTGAGCATGTGGGTCCAGGCTTCAGCGTTCGGAGCAACGCCCTGTGTTTGGGACCAGTGCTGGCGGGTCGCTGCGCTCTGTTCGAGTTGTGATAGATGAATAGCTTTGTCTTTAATAATGGTATCGAGGACATCGGCATCCCGGGTTTTTAGTGCTTGTTGCTCTTGGTCGAGTAACTTAAGCAATGCTTGGCAAGCCTTGATATCTTCGTTTATCTGCTGTTCGATACTGCCTGCTGTAATTTGCGCCATAACTTCCCCTGCGATAATGACGGTGCGGCCGGCCGCGCTGTAAAACCCGTAGCGCTCGCGTCTTCACTCGGTAAATTCGGAGCCCATTGCTCTGCGTGTCACTTGCCTCTGCTGCTGACTATATACCCGATATACCCGCGGCCTTTGGTGGTGGGCCTTTATAAGTAAGCCCCTTGGCCCTTAGCGGTGTTGCTCCCCATTAAATAGCATAGCTATTCTGCGTTGTGGCGCCTAAAAAAGAACAAAAATTGACGCACTTCTGACACCTACACATTACAACTATACCTAATTTTCAAACTAGCACTGCTCCGTGTCACTGCGTTTGCAACACTTCACCCGCAACACTGCACCTTTAACACTGTACTTTTAACACTGCGCCTTGTACCACTTGTCACGGAGCCCCAATTTCCCGCAGCGGTCTTTGTGCTGTCAATCAAAATCTGCGTCCTGCGATAGCATTTTGTCTGCGATACGGTCTGCATCGACTTGGTAGCGCCCGCTGTTGATTGCTGCTTTAAGCTCCGCCACTTTGGCTTCATCTACTTCTGGGCTCTGCGCCACTGCGGCTTCCAGTTTTGCTAAGTTTTGCCCGGTGGTGCTCAACGAGACACTGTCGCCAGAGGGCGGCTTACTCGATGGATTGCGCGCCGTTTGCGGCGCTGGCGCAGCATTTTGCCTGGTTTTATTGGCAGAATTGCTTGCCGTGTTTATGTTGTTTCCTGGATCAATCACCATTGTTAAACCCTAATGTCGCAAATTTGTCATCGTTGGACCGCTGTAAACGGCTTAAAGAACGGCCCTGTCGTTTATGGGTTTCGGCCGGTTTCTGGCAAGCTTTAGCCGTTTTGTTAGCTACTTGTCGATGAGCTGGGTTTGCCGGATTCAGTACGAAGCGATGACTTTTCCTGGGGCCACCACTAAAGCGGAGACCACGCGTTTTGATTGTTTGTTGCGCACGCGGATGCGCTCACCGATATGGCCGCTGTCCAGTGCAACTCCGCCGACCGCAACTTTGAAGGCATTCGATCCGGCCTGCATCGTCACCGGATCGCCCTTGGCAATAATATCGGGTTTTTCCAGGTGTTTGGTATTTACCGGGCTACCTGCGCGTAACGGGCGTTTCAATACCAGGCCGATAATGGATTTATCTTGATCGGCTAATACCAGTCCTATACCGAATTTAGAGGTATTTAAATGCATCGGGCGCAGGTCCTGCTTGCTTATCACACTGCCTCGTGTCAAATCCCGCGTTGCAACCAATGCTTCGCGGTAAATCTCAATGTTGACTGGGATGTAAATTGTCCAACGCTTTTTGTCTGTACAAACGGCTTTCACTGTGACGCGACCACTGCGATGTGGCGGTGTATTTAATGTTAATGCCAAAAAGTCGTCACATGTTTGCAGCTTAAGTCGGGAGTCGAGATTACCCACTTCGATAAAGATGTCGACGTCTTCTTTTAAATCGTTATCTAGCTCTAAATAATGCTGCTTCACAAATTGCTTAACGTCGCTGCGAAGTTTAGGAATGTCTTGATATTTAGCTGGCTCTAGAGCGTTAACGCAGTGGCAGATACTGCAGAGTATGAGGCTGTTTGCAAGAAAAAAACTACGAATTTTCACTGTTAGTGTCCTATGCTGTAATTACGTATGAGGCGTGTACAGATAAGTCTGCGCCAAATTTTAGCCGCCAAACCCAATGGTTAAAGGATACATAGCAAAGCGTATACCCTTTTTGCATGATTCGAATAAATTTATACGACGATTGCCAGTACGAATTTATGGTGGGCGGGCGAAAAATATGCAGGGCATCAAGGGAAACAATAGCCGGTCGTTGTTTACGCTGTTCGGCAACACTTACCGCGATAAATTTTTGACAAGGAATTGATATTCGCAGCGTAAGTGCTTCGGATACAAGGCGACATCTTTTTAATGTGAGGTTAATATGGCTGGAGTTTTAGATAGCGTTAATCAGCGAACCCAATTGGTCGGTCAAAACCGATTGGAGCTGCTATTATTTAGCCTCGGTGGCACGCAACTTTACGGCATTAATGTCTTCAAGGTGAAAGAGGTGTTGCAGTGCCCGAGTCTTACTGAAATTCCCAAGCGAAATCCGGTCATTCGCGGCGTAGCGCATATTCGCGGCGGTACCATCCCGATTATGGATTTAAAGCAAGCCACCGGAAGCCCCCCTCTCGATGACCTCGAAAATTGCTTTGTTATTATTACTGAATACAACCGCTCCACCCAAGGTTTCTTGGTAAAAGGCGTGGAGCGTATTGTTAATATGAACTGGGGGGCTATACATCCGCCTCCCGTAGGTGCAGGTCGAAATAATTACCTAACAGCAGTCACTGAAGTTGAAGGTAAATTGGTAGAGATTATTGACGTAGAGAAAGTGCTGGCGGAAGTGTCGCCACTGCCAGAAAACGTTAGTGCCGATGTGATTGCCGCGGCCCAAGCGGAAACCGAGATTCGCAAACATGTATTGATTGTTGACGATTCAAACATCGCTCGCAAGCAAATTCAAAAAGTTGTCGAGTCTCTAGGAATGACCACCACCTTAAAAAAGGATGGCAGGGAGGCGCTCGATTATTTATTGCATATGCTTGAAGATGGCAAAGATCCACGTCGCGAGTTGCTGTTGGTTGTTTCAGATATCGAAATGCCGGAAATGGATGGTTATACCTTCACCGCAGAAGTGCGTGCGAATAGCAGCTTGAAGGACTTGCATATTGTCTTGCACACGTCGTTGAGTGGTGTGTTTAATGAAGCGATGGTACGCAAAGTTGGCGCAAATGATTTTCTCGCGAAATTTCACCCCGATGAATTAGCCACCCGGGTTAATAAGCGTATATCGGATTTAACCGAACTAAATGATTAATTTATTGCATCGTGTCGCAAATTCGATACATGCTGTTGTAAAGCAGTTTTTATATTGGCTGCAAGCTCATAAAGAAAGTATCGATCGCCAGCCGACGAAATATACTTTGTTTGACAATAGCGCTGTGATTGCGATGGTGATTCTGAGTGATCCCAATGTGGTCTCGCAAGGCCTATATACTTGTGTTGGCGGATACCACAATGCAAATTAGTACCAAAGAATTTAAAGAGTTTCGAGACTTTCTCCAGGTCACCGCGGGTATCAATTTAGCGGATAACAAGCAGTACCTGGTGTCCACAAGAATTCGAAGAATTCTTTCGGAAAACCAGATGCAAACGGTTGGCGAACTCACTCGCGCTGTAAAAACGCCAACGAATAAGCGTCTGCGGCAAGCGGTTATTGATGCCATGACCACTAACGAAACATTTTGGTTTCGAGATCTCTACCCCTTTGACTACTTGCGTCATCAGCTGTTGCC
>JAHQVY010000349.1 GCA_019634095.1 Cellvibrionaceae bacterium | reverse complement strand
GTGAGTTATTTGGAAGGTTGTACCGCACCCATGCGCGATGAAAATCAATTGCATGCCGCAGTGGTTGAGCTGGTTGCACTCGACGACGCCAATATAAAATACTCGACCGTGCAGAATTGGTACCCTGGGGATAAAGAAGGCAAAGGCGGTATTTACAACTTCGTTACTAAGCGCGGTGTAGCGCACAATAACTCGCGAATCTCCTGGACTCAAGTCGAAACCGGGTCTGCGGTTACTTGGAAATATCCCAGTTGTGTGTTGAGAGGCGATAACAGTGTGGGTGAATTCTATTCGGTAGCGCTAACCAATAATTTTCAGCAAGCGGATACCGGAACCAAGATGATACACCTTGGGAAAAATACCAAGTCGACCATCATTTCTAAAGGTATTTCCGCGGGCAAGAGTTCTAATGCGTATCGCGGTTTGGTGCGTATGAACCCCGCAGCCGACGGCGCAAGAAACTATACTCAGTGCGATTCGCTGCTGATTGGCGATAAATGCGCTGCGCACACTTTCCCTTATATTGAAAGCAAAAACCCCTCTGCTCAAGTGGAGCATGAGGCGACGACCTCTAAAGTGAGTGAGGATCAGCTTTACCTCTGCCAGCAGCGAGGCATCGACGCCGAAAAAGCGGTGTCCATGATTGTTAACGGCTTTTGCAAAGAGGTGTTCAAAGAGCTACCGATGGAATTCGCAGTGGAAGCGGGCAAGCTCTTGGAGGTGAGCCTTGAGGGCTCCGTGGGCTGAGTTAACAATTTATATTTTTGGAGCATCTTAGTCATGTTGTCGATTAAAAACTTGCATGTGAAAATGGCAAATAAGCATATTCTCCAGGGCTTGGATTTAAATGTTCAGCCCGGAGAAGTACACGCTATTATGGGCCCTAACGGATCTGGAAAAAGCACCACTGGCCATGTGTTGGCCGGTCGTGAAGGTTATGAGGTTAGCAGCGGTGAAGTGAGTTTCAAAGGCAAGGATCTGCTGCAACTCGACACCGAAGAGCGCGCCCGTGAAGGGCTGTTTTTAGCGTTTCAATACCCGGTAGAAATTCCGGGCGTGAGCAATGTCGAATTTATGAAGGCCGCCGTCGACGCGGTGAGAGCTCATCGCGACCAACCTGCATTGGATTCGATGAGCTTTTTGAAAAAAGCGCGAGAATATTGTACGGCGGTTAATCTCGACCAAAATTTCCTCAAACGCGGGGTCAATGAAGGGTTTTCTGGAGGCGAGAAAAAACGCAACGAAATTATGCAAATGATGTTGTTGGAACCCTCTCTGTGTATTCTCGACGAGACCGATTCGGGTTTAGATATCGACGCCCTGCAAATTGTCGCTGAGGGCGTTAACCGCTTGCGCAGTCCGGATCGTTCGTTTGTGGTTATCACCCATTATCAACGGTTGTTAAATTTTATTGAGCCCGACGTAGTACACGTGTTGTGCGGCGGGAAGATCGTTAAATCGGGCGATAAATCTCTGGCCCTGGAGCTGGAAGAGCGAGGCTATGCCTGGTTGGAAGATGAGGTTGCTTAATGTCTGAGTTTGTAACGCAGGCTACGGCCTTTAAGCCGCGTTCAGCGGTAACGCAACTGCAGACGTTTCGCGAGCAGGCCCTAAATCAATGGCTTGACAGTCACCTGCCTAACCGAAAAACCGAAGCGTGGCGCTACCTCAGTTTGCGCGCGTTGACCGGCGATAATTATTTTCGCACACCGGCCGAGACGCCACTAGAAGACAAACGCGCACTGCTCACTTTGTCGAATATTCCCGGCCTCGACTGCTACACGGTGGTGATGTTTAACGGGAGCTTTGAACCAGCGCTTTCAAGCCTGCCCGATAGCGCATCCGGGTTGCAGGTGAGCGCCTTTTCCGACTTGAGCGCCGATGTATTAAGCCCCTACCTCAATTCGGCGTTTAACCACCAAGCGCACCCCTTTAGCCATTTGAATGCTTGCCATTTCGCTGACGGTTTGTTTGTCAAAGCTGCAAAAAACGCGGTGATTGATAAGCCTCTACACCTGGTAAATCTAGTCAGTAAGCAGCCTGAAAAGTTCAATGTGTCGCCAAGAGTGCTGGTAATTGCGCAGAGCGGCAGTCAAGTGTCGGTTATCGAACACTATATTAGTGATGAAGCTGAGCAAAGTTGCTTTGTTAATGGAATAAGTGAATATTGTGTAGAAGAGGGTGCTCAAGCCAATCTATATCGCCTAGACATGCTTCAGGAATCGGCTATTCAAATTTCTGGTGTGCACGCCGCCTTGGCAAAAAATGCGAGTTTGAACAGTTTTTTCTTGTCCTTGGGCAGCCGCTTACAGCGCTGCGATATCAGCGTGAATTTTCGCGGTGCGGGGGCTCAGGCAAATTTGCAGGGCGTGTATTTACCGAGAAATGATCAGCAAGTGGACTACCATACTTGCATTGAACACTGTGTACCCCACTGCACGAGTAACGAGGTGTTTCGCGGCATTGTATCCGATAATGCGAAAGCCGTATTCAACGGTCGCATACACATTCATCGCGACGCGCAAAAAACCTTGGCACAACTCAGCAATAAGAACTTGTTAACCAGCAACAAAGCTGAAGTGGATACTAAACCTGAGTTAGAAATTTATGCTGACGATGTGCAGTGCGCCCACGGTGCCACTGTGGCGCAGCTAGATGAGACCGCGCTGCATTACTTGACTACCCGTGGTGTGTCCCGTGAAGAGGCCACCGTCATGCTCAGCTTCGGTTTTATCAACGAGTTGATTGAGAAAATTCAATTAGCGGAGATCGGTAGTTATTTGCGGCCAGTTCTGGCAAAACGTTTCGCGTCGAAGCACGATTTGGCGAGGCATTTATTATGACGTCAAAGGCGAGTAAACGCGCCACACCGTTTGTGGCAGAGACTGTTAAAAAGGACTTCCCCATTTTACAGCAAGAGGTAAATGGGCAGCCTTTAGTGTATCTGGATAGTGCCGCAAGCACCCAAAAGCCCAATGCGGTCATCGACGCAATTTCGAACTATTATCGCACGACACATTCGAATGTTCATCGCGGTGCTCACACCCTGAGTGAGCGGGCCACAGAAGCCTTTGAGCAGGCGAGGCAGTGTGTCGCGGATTTTTTGGGTTGCTCCGATGCCGCCGAAGTATTGTGGACTCGAGGCACGACGGAGTCGGTCAATTTGGTGGCTCACTCTTGGGGCAGGCATTTTTTGCAAGCGGGCGACAAAATCCTGGTGTCGACTTTAGAGCACCACTCGAATATTGTTCCCTGGCAATTGATCGCCGAGCTCACCGGGGCTCAGTTGGTGCCGGTGCCGCTCGATGAGCACAGAGATATCGACCTAGAGGCCATGCAGGCGCTTCTTGACAATAACGTGAAGCTGATTGCCGTGGCCCATGTATCGAATGCCCTCGGCAATGTGAACCCCATTGATAAAATTGTGGAGCTGGCAAAATCGGTGGGGGCGCTGACCTTTGTTGACGGCGCGCAAGCATTGGCTCATTATCCCGTCGATGTCAATGCCATGGGTTGCGATTTCTATGCTTTTTCTGGGCATAAATTGTTCGGTCCCACCGGTATTGGCGTACTCTGGGGGCGGCGTGAACTACTAGAGGCGATGCCGCCATTTCTCGCCGGCGGAGAAATGATTGAAACTGTGAGCTTTGCCGGTACCACCTTCAACGAGTTGCCCTTCAAATTTGAGGCCGGTACACCCGATATTGCTGGTGCCATCGGTCTGGCGGCGGCGATCGAATATTTGCAGCAATTCGATCGTCGGGAAATTGTTGCCCATGAAGCGGCATTGTTAACGTCCGTTTATGAAAAAGCCGAGGCCTTTGTCGGTATTAATAGTTGGTCGAAAATACGCAATAGCGCAGGGATATTTAGCTTTAACCTGGAAGGCACGCATCCTGCCGATGTCGGCACCTTGCTCGATCAACAGGGAATCGCGGTGCGAACTGGGCATCATTGTACCCAGCCGCTAATGGCTTATTTAAATGTTCCCGGAACGGTGCGCGCATCATTTTCGATATACAACACCTTGCATGATGTCGATCGTTTGTTTGCGGCTCTGGAAAAAGCCAAATTATTTTTATTGTGAGTTGAGTTTAAATATGACCGTAGAAACTTTTAGTCCCGAAGACGTTGTTAGCGTGACATCTGCCGCTCAACAACATTTTTCTGCTCAGTTAAGTAAAACGGGCATGCAGGCGATTCGCCTCAGTTTAAAAGAGAGTGGTTGCACCGGCTTTAAATACGTTATCGACGAAGTCTCGCAAGCGCAAGAGGGCGATGTGAAAATAGCCATGCCTAATAACTTGCAATTACTTGTCGCTGCAGACAGTATTGGTGCACTGCGCGGCACAGAAATAGATTATGTACAACAGGGGCTTAATAGGTCGCTAGTACTCAATAATCCCAATGTGAAAGACGCTTGCGGTTGCGGTGAGAGTTTTAATTTTAGTTAGTGTGGTCGCTAACTGGCGGCGGGCTTACATGTTATACAGACGGGCCGAACTGTCGAGGTTTCCGATGCTTTGTGAGCGGGTAACTTGAGAGAATACAGGTCCGGATATCCGTGGCAGATTTCAATAACGCCGGTGCGAGCTGCCTGGTTTCCGACTCGGCAGTCATTACAACGATTTATCTTAACAGGCATTATTTGAAAGGTTAGCTAATGTCAGAACAACGAATGGTGAGTACGGTGCGCGAATGCCAGGCGCGCTTGGTGCCTGTAGGTACCACGGTAACCATCCCTGCCAACCAGTTTGTCACTTTGACGCAGTCATTGGGTGGCAACTATACAGTGGTTTATCAGGGGAATATGCTGAGGGTAGACGGGGTTGATGCCGATGCCCTGGGGCTGGAAAAATTCGAACTCGAATTGCCTCCCGGTCAAGCCGGTGTTATCTCGGAGGCGCAAGTTTGGGCGGCTCTAGAGAGCGTTTATGACCCTGAAATTCCCGTAAACTTGAAAAGCCTTGGTTTAATATACAAGGTGGCGCTGGATCAGCAGACTGGCAGCGTGGCCGTGGAAATGACCCTCACTGCGCCAGGCTGTGGCATGGGGCCTGTATTGGTGGGCGACGTCAAAAGCCGCGTCTCTCTGGTTCCGAACGTCAAGTCGGTTGAGGTGGAATTAGTTTTTGACCCGCCCTGGGACCGGTCAATGATGTCGGAGGAGGCACAGTTAGAAACTGGCATGTTTTTTTAGTCTATGAATGAATCAATAAAATCCAACCCCTTCGGCAGCTCAATTACGGCTTCGGATATTCTCGATACACTGAATTTCTTCGATAATTGGGAAGAGCGCTACAAATACGTTATCGATCTCGGTAAGGAGCTGCCGAAAATGGATGATAGTTTTAAAGATGAGCTGCACTTGGTAAAAGGCTGCCAAAGCCAAGTGTGGATACACGGAGAATTTGCAGATAATAAGTTGTGGCTAATTGCCGATAGTGATGCATTTATTGTAAAAGGTTTGCTGGGGGTGGTGTTGGCTGCTTTTAACGGTCAGGCTCCAGAATATATACGCACCTTCGATGTTGAAGATTATTTTTCCAAATTGGGATTGATGCGTCACCTCAGTGCCAGCCGCGGCAACGGCTTGCGAGCAATGGTGTTGCGCATCAAGCAAATGGCTCAGGCCTTTTGAAACCTTAACACTTAGCGTGTGCGATACAGCCGCGGCTGCCTCAAAACACTGTTCTAATCTCACATTTCCCATCACTTTTGTTAGCCGGCGCTTATGATTGCAGCGGCGGCCTTTGCAACGCGCTAATTTTGAGCGAATTGTTGCCCAAGCCGGTAATAAAATAACTAATCGACTTTTGGGTAATATTCTAGGTGACGGAGTGTCGAAAAACCCACCGAATATTTTCCGCAGGTTTTACCTGAAGCAAAAGAGGCTTTATGATAAGCCCGGACTTGATGGGGGTGACTCGCTTCGCAACAATCTTAGCTTGTTAACATTCCTCAGCGTATTCTGTGTTTTATAACTGAGCTATCAGTTATTCGTTAATTTAGTTTGTGTTGCAAGTTTTTAATAACTCTAAGTTTCTGTTCAATAGAATTTGCTTTCGTGTTATGTGTATAAAAATATATGGCGCGCAAATGTGCTAAAAGTTTCTCTATTAAAAAAATAATTAAATGAACAAATAAGGTGATTTATGCATTTTAACAATCGGGCGATTCTTATTGCCTTTTGTGTCGTGGTGTTTTTTCTTTCTGCTGCTAAATCTTATGCGTTAAGCTGCCAGGTTGCGGCAAGTCATTGGGTAAATGGCTATGTGATTTATGTTGATGTCACCAACGATAGCGAGTTTTCGATAAGCTCTTGGGATATCGGCTTGGAATTTAGTCAAGATGTTGGGGTTTATGGTTCTTGGAGTACCGAGATAGGAACCTCGCCGCGTTTATTCAGAGCAAAAAACGCTGCATATAACGCCGACTTGGCCCCGGGCGAAACCGCGAGTTTTGGCGTTGTCGGTTCCCATGCAGGAGGCTTTACCACCCCGCTTTGTTACACGCCCGAAGATTTGGTTATTCAAGAAGCTGAACCGGGGTTCTGCAGCGTTGAGGGTACCATCGATTCTAATCATGTGGGTTTTACAGGTGTAGGCTTTGCCAACACTGATAATGGGCTTGGTACTCAGGTGGCGTGGACTGTTAACACTAAGTTCCCCGGGGCTTACCCTGTACAGTTGCTTTATGCCAATGGTTCTGGCAGCAGCCGCGGGTGTGGCGACATGCTTGTTGAAGGGCTTGTGCAGGGCGGTGTAGATTTTGCTCCGACCGGGGCATGGACCACCTGGCAAAACGAAGAGCTGATAGTGAACTTGCAAGAAGGGGAGAATCAGCTGGTGCTCGAGGCCGCAACCGGCAGCGGTTTAGCCAATATCGATGCAATAAGTATCTCGGGGTTGGGGATTTCTGGGGTAGAGTGCGTGCCGAAAAGCCCCGACGGCTACTTGCCGCAATCGGGGAACCCCGCCCAAAGCCGATACAACAGCTCAAGAACACAATGGAGCAGCGATCTCGCTGATATTATCCTCTCCTATCAGTTTGACAACGGCGGTTGGCCCAAAAATGAAAGTTACGAGGTACCGGGCAGCGGCGGCAACGGTGACGGCGAAGCGACCTTCGACAATGGCGCTACAGTTGCCGAGATCGTTTATATGGCCCAGGTTTACAAAGAAACCGGCGATCTCAAGTATCTTGATTCGGTTCACAAAGCGATGGACTATATATTGCTCGCCCAGTATCCCTCGGGAGGCTGGCCACAGTTCTACCCCTTGCGCGGCAACTATTCCGATTACGTTACCTTTAATGATAATGCCATGTCGCGAGTCTTAACGGTTTTGCACAATGCGCAGCAGCAAAACGAGCCCTTCGACAATGGCGTGTTTGACGATGCCGATCGCGAGCGGATAAAGACAGCGATCGATTCTGGGGTGGACTACATTCTGCGCTCTCAGTGGCGACAAAATGGTGAGTTAACCGTATGGTGCGCCCAGCATGGTGTTGAAGACTACTTGCCGAAGCCTGCTCGCGCCTATGAGTTGGAATCATTGAGCGGCAGTGAGTCTGTGGAAATAGTTGGCTTTTTAATGACACAGCAGCAGACACCGGAAATCAAGACGGCGGTGCAAGCCGCTCTGGCGTGGTTTCGCAGCCCGAATACCATTTTGCAAGACTATGTCTACGATAGAAGCACCATTGAAAAAATTATCCCTCAAGAGGGCGGACGTATGTGGTATCGCTTTTACGATTTAGAAAATAACCAAGGTTTTTTCAGCGATCGAGATGGCGGCAAATACTTTGACATTATGGAGATTTCGGAGGAGCGTCGAGAAGGTTACAGTTGGGGCGGAAATTATGGCGAGAGGCTAATTAACTATGCAAATAGTGTCGGCTATTAAGCTTGCTTCACAGGCTGAGTGTCTGGCCTCAGTGTCAGTCCTTTCTATGGGTATAGCTATGGCTATTTGAGTGGTGACGCGGCAAGGTCGAGTGTTTAGGCTTGCCGCGCGCATCTAGCACCAGCGTATTACTATCAACTATAGTCTAAGGTCTTTGTTGTAATAAGCGTTTCTCGGCGCGAGACATGTTATATTTTTCACCTTGAGGTATAATTGCGGGTATGCGCAGCTTTGTTCTAATAAGAGCGGAGATTTACTG
>JAHQVY010000348.1 GCA_019634095.1 Cellvibrionaceae bacterium | reverse complement strand
CTTAGGGGCGTGCTCATGAGGCCTAAATCTCAAGTGTTTTGGGTATATTACCCAGTAAATTGAGGAGAACATGGAAACATTTACCTACAGCAAGCTCGATGACAAAGAATTGCAGTTAGATGTATTTAAAAGTTCCCGCCCAAATGGCACGGCAATCCTATTGATTCATGGTGGTGGTTTAATTGTTGGAGCCAGGCAAATGGTTCATGCTTATGCAGAGCCTCTGACAGCGCAAGGCTTTACCGTTATTGTACCCAGTTATAGGCTTCGCACGGAAGTGCTATGGCCTGAGCCCTTAAATGATATTAAGTCTGCAATCCACTGGGTTGTCGAAAATGCAGAGCAGCTTGGAATACAGGCGGACAAAATTGTTCTAGAAGGTTTTTCCGCAGGCGCTATGCTCGCGTTTCTTGCGGCTAAAGAGCAGGGCGTAGCCGCAGTAGTTTCGTTTTTTTCATGGGCGGAAATGCCGCGCGATCCAAATAATCCGTTCTTCCTGGGGGAGCATTTGTCAGCAACGCAATTGGACGCAGCTGATCCCATTAATGCGATTGATGCGGAATTCCCACCAACTATGCTATTGCACGGCATGACCGACGCGCTAATTTCTTCAGAACAGGCGCTATCACTTTTTACTAAATTAAAAGATGCTGGTTGCACGGTTGATCTGCGTCTATATCACAATCACGTACACGATTTTTCTTCTGAGCCTAGTATGCTAGAGCCTATTCAAGCAGATGTTGCTTTGTTTTTGCAGAGATCGGTTGTAGATCCAGAGAAGTACGTGCAAGAAAGCCTAGAAAATAATATGTTTCTTCAGCCAGGGCCACCGCCTACGATGCCGGAAGTCGTAAAAGCGTAGATTAGTTGTTCTGGCGCGGGTGCTAATTGCCGAGAGGATCCGCTGTGCTCGAAGCGGTTCTCTTTTTCAGTCGCAAAATAATGATCGAACTTGCGACGATAATCCTAAATAAATCAGTTGGATCGTAGCGAGGGCGTTCAAGGGGCTGAAATTAAAGGGGTTTTCCAATTCCAGGGGAAGTGTTGCATTGATAAGTGCAGGACGTGGCTTGCTATCAATTAGCTTATGCCGCAGTTTTTTTCAGTTTTGGAGGGCATTTGTTCCAGTGCTGCTCGCCACTGAGTAGAATGGCGGACTATCTAAAACAACAGGAGATTTCGGTGCAGTTCATAGGCAACCATATTCTTTCGGTGGATCAATTTGAGCGTGGGGATATTGAGCAGATATTTTCCGTTGCAGACAAAATGGAACACTATGCGCTGCGACGACGGGTGACGCGGGTATTGGAGGGCGCTATTTTAGGGAATATGTTTTTTGAACCCAGTACCCGGACCCGAGTGAGTTTCGGCTGTGCGTTTAATTTATTGGGGGGCGAGGTTCGCGAAACCACCGGCTTCAAGGTGAGTGCGATCTCTAAAGGTGAGTCGCTGTACGATACGGCGCGGGTGTTGTCGGGCTACAGTGATGTTATCTGCATGCGTCACCCGGTTCCGGGCTCCGTGGCAGAATTTGCTGCGGCCAGTCGAGTTCCTGTTATTAACGGCGGCGATGGTGCCAATGAGCACCCAAGTCAAGCGCTACTCGATTTATATACCATTCTTAAAGAGATGCGTCACAAGGGCAGAGAACTGGATGGTTTTAGGATTTCGATGATCGGCGACCTGAAATACGGCCGTACCGTACATTCGTTAACCAAGCTGCTGGCGCTGTACAAGAATATCACTGTCACCTTGGTGTCACCAAAAGAGTTGCAGCTTCCCGAGGAGTATGTTGAGCGTTTGCGCAGTGTCGGTCACGAGGTGGTGGTGTCCTCGGATTTGAGCCTGGGTATCGGTCATGTTGACATTGTCTACTCCACCCGCATACAGGAAGAGCGCTTTGCCTCGAAAGAAGAGGCCGACATTTATCGCGGTAAATTTCGCTTGAATCAAGCCATTTACACCAAGTATTGCGAGCCGAATACCGTGATTATGCACCCGTTGCCAAGGGATTCTCGCTCTGAGGCCAACGAGCTGGACAATGACCTCAATCAAAACCCTAACTTAGCCATTTTCCGCCAAGCTGATAACGGTGTGTTGGTGAGAATGGCACTGTTTGCAATGATTCTCGGTGTGGTCGATCAGGTGGATACCTGCTCGCGAGGGGTGAATTGGTACCACAGAAGGGATGTTTAGCCAATCTGGCGTTGCATGCGGGTGCGGCTGAATAGGCATTAGTGCATAAATCGGCTAACTTTACAGTTGAATTGCGTGTCGTCGATGGGCTTTTGCAAATAGGCATCGGCATTCATTTCCCGGCTTATTTTTTTCAGCTGGGCTTCGGTGCAATCAGACATTAGCACCAAGGGGATATTCAGCGTATTTTCTTTGCTGCGCAGGCCCTGACAGATTGTATAGCTGTCCAAGCCCGGTAAAAAAGTGTCCATCATCACCAGGTCTGGACTAATTTTTTCTGCCAGCTGCAGGCACTCTTCTGTGTTGTCGGTGGTAACCACTGAGCAATTGCCACGCAGGCATTGGCTGATGGTTTCCAGAGCTTGTTGGTCTGTGTCCACCACCAACACGGCTTTCTCCGGCAAATGCACCTTGGTAGATACCCGATTGCGGCCATGACCTTTCGATTGATAAAGGGCTTGGTCGGCAAGGCTGATAAGGTTGGACAGCGAGTTGCCACTAAAGCGATTGCTGACACTGATGCCGACACTGACGGTAACCCACTTGTTGTTAGGGGATTTTTTGTGGTGAATCCTCAAGGCTTCCACGGATTTACGCAAATGTTCGCCCACATGCACTGCGCCGCTCGCGGGGGTGTCGGGTAGCAGGATAATAAATTCCTCGCCGCCATAGCGGGCCAGCAGATCGGTGGGGCGATTGAGGCTGTCGGTTAATGACTGCGCGACGGCCTTTATACATACATCACCGGCCTGGTGGCCGTAAAAATCGTTATATTGCTTAAAATGGTCGATGTCTATTAGTAGCACCGATAAGGGCTGCTGAGTGCGCGTGGTAAGGCGCCACTGTGCCACGGCTTTTTCATCGAAGGTGCGGCGGTTATAAAGGTTGGTGAGACCATCGCGCTGGCTGATATTGACGAGGTCTCGGTTGAGTTCGTTGAGTTGGTCGCGCATAGTGGTAATGCGTTCCATGGCACGAATTTTTGCGCGTAGAATCACCCGGCTGATTGGCTTTATTAAGTAGTCATCGCCACCGGCTTCGATGCCCTCTTGCAAGCTGTTGTCTTCGCTGCGGCCAGTGACAAAGATAATCGGAATCCAGCGCTCGTCGAGCCATTCGCGAATTAAACGCGTGGTTTCGAAGCCGTCGAGACCCGGCATTTCGACATCCATGATGACCATGTCAACCTGAATGTTGTCGATAATTTGCAGGGCTTCTTCGCCACTTTTCGCCACAATGGGCTCGTGATTATCGGCCCGTATGTATCCGCACATTGCGTGACGCAAGGTTGCGCTATCTTCCACCAATAATATTTTCATCGAATAACAATTTGTGCCACGTATCGAAGGTTGCGGGCATAGCTGCCTAAGTGTGTCGGCTTCGCCTAAAACTGAGAGATGAGCCGCTTATTGACGGCCATCAGAAGCGACAGCCATCAGGCTCAGACACCGACAATTTGTTAACATTCGCTATGAGTGTGTATGATGCGGCCGCTGCGGAGCAGATTTGATAAACCCCGCTATACCTCTCTGTCACAGAACAGGTTTGCCTCCCGCTAGTGTAAAATAGTGAAAACACAGGACCTTTCAGCTGATAAGCCTGCAAAATGCTTTCAAATTTAAGTGTATCACACGCATTTCATTTCGCCTGCGCGGGTTTGAGGGTAACCGTAACCAAACTCTATAATCTGCCGTTTGCATTTGTTTATGTTGTCAAGGCTTGAGTGCGATGTTGGTTGGGCCTTATTTCTGTGATAACTCCCGAGTAGAGGAACATTGTTTATGTCCGAATTCGACGATATTCGTCCCTACAACGACGATGAAGTTCGCCCAATTCTCAATCGCTTGCTTAACGACCCCGAATTTCTCGACTCGATTGCACAGCTTAAATTCCCCAATGCGGGGATGTTGCTTGCCCGATTCGTTCGCCCCCTGGTGCGCAAGCGTTTGCGGCGAGAAGTCGAGGGTGTTGAAAGTGTCGAAGATTTTCAGGCGCGTATAGAGTCCTACCTAAAAGATTTATTGGACCGCACGGTCACCAAGCTGTCTGTGTCGGGTCTCGACAACCTAAGCGCGAACAAAGCGTATTTATTCATTAGTAACCACCGCGATATTGCTATGGATTCGGCACTGGTAAATTGGGCCTTGTTTCACAATCAATTTGGCACACTGCGTATTGCGATTGGCGATAATTTGCTGACCAAGCCCTTTGCCTCAGATTTGATGCGTTTGAATAAAAGCTTTATTGTTAACCGTTCAGCCACTGCGCCGCGAGAGAAATTCAAAGCTGCCAAACGCTTATCTAAGTACATCCAACAATCGGTGTTGGAAGACGGTGAGCATGTTTGGATCGCCCAAAAAGAGGGGCGCGCCAAAGACGGTATCGATAAAACCAACTCTGCCATCATCAATATGTTGTGCATGAGCAAGCGTAAAACACGCTCCTTGGGCGAATACATCGCCGAGGCGAATATTGTACCGGTATCGATTTCCTACGAATACGACCCCTGTGATCAGCTTAAGGCGCGCGAGCTCTTTGAAAAGGCCAGCAGCGGCAGTTATCACAAAGGTGAGCACGAGGATGTCATGAGTATTGCCGAAGGTATCAAGGGTTTTAAGGGAAATGTCTGTTTGAATTTTGGCGAGCCATTGGGGGAAGGTTTTGCATCCATTGATGAGGTTACCGATTACCTGGATAAAAAAATTATTAGCGGTTACCTGTTGCATCCCAGTAATTGTTTTGCCTACCAAAAACTCTACGGTAAAACCCCTGCGGTTAAAATGGGCGAAGACAATAGCTGGTTTGGTGAGGGCGATTGGGAAAGTCAACGGGCGTTTTTTAACGCCCGAATTGCTGGCTGCCCGAAAGACTACCTTGAGCATTTATTACATGCTTATGCCAACCCAGTAGTGAATAAATTGGAGTTAAATAATTAGCAATGCTTGATGAGCAAATAAAGCAAGATATTCAGCGAGCCTACCGCGATTTTCTCAATGCGAAGGGCTTAAAACCGCGCTATGGTCAGAAGCTGATGATTGCCGAAATTGCTCGATGTTTAGCGGGGCAAAACGCCCATTCAGAAGCGCCGGAGGCGGCGAGCATCTGTGTGGTAGAGGCCGGCACCGGGACCGGAAAAACCATAGGGTATTTGCTGCCAAGTATTGTGATTGCGCGAGCGCTGGGTAAAAAAATTGTGTTGTCCACCGCCACCGTGGCGCTGCAGGAGCAAGTGGTTCACAAAGACTTGCCGGAACTCAATACTCACACCGATCTGAATTTGGATTTTCGACTTGCCAAAGGTCGCGGGCGCTACCTGTGCCTTTCGAAACTCGATCAAATTCTAAGCGATGATAATGAACAGTCGTTTTTGCCTTTTTACGGCGATGATAATGCCGGCTTTGAGGAGCAAGATAAAACCTTGTTTCGCGAAATGCTGCAGGCGCTCACTATGGGCAGCTGGGATGGTGACCGCGATAATTGGCGCGATGAAATCGATCCCCGGCGCTGGGGCAAAGTGACCACTGATCATCGCCAGTGCACCGGTCGGCGTTGCAGTAATGTGAAGAATTGTGCCTTTTTTAAAGCCCGCGATAGTTTGGAGAGCGCGGAGTGCGTGGTGGCTAACCACGATCTGGTGCTGGCAGATCTCGCCCTGGGTGGCGGGGCGATTCTTCCGGCGCCGGAAGAGAGCGTGTACGTGTTTGACGAAGGGCATCATCTGCCGGAAAAAGCACTCAATCACTTTTCCCACAACGTGCGGCTCAGTGCGAGTATACGCTGGTTAGCTCAGAGTGAAGGGCAGTGGCCGTCGATCATTGCCGAACTGTCGACTTTGAGCTACTTTTCCCAACTGGCGCAGCCTTTGGAGGCGCTCTTGAAGCAGACGCGCCTGGTCCTCGAGCAGCACAGCCCTTTGATTCACCAGCTCTGTGCCAATGTCGATCGGCGTGATTTTTCCCCTTGTCTGCGTTTTGCTGAAGGTCAAGTTCCGCAAGAGCTGGAATTGCTTGCTGCGCAATTGCAAACGGCCTTCGCCGACTTAACCGAGTGTCTCGCCAATCTTTACAGCGAACTTGAAACCCTACTGGAAGGGCAAAGTTCCAACGTGCCTCGCATCGATTTGGAAAACCTGTATCCCCTGTTGGGGATATGGCTGGCGCGCGCTGAAAATAACCTCGCGTTGTGGAAATCCTACACCGATACTAAACCCGATAAGGAATGGCCGATGGCACGGTGGATCAGGCTATACGATAACGAAGGTCAAACGGAGCACGAATTGGTGAGCAGCCCCATATTGGCGTCGCGCGCTTTGCAGGGTAGCCTATGGAGCCGCTGTCATGCGGCGGTAGTCACATCGGCGACCATTACCGCCTTGAACAGTTTCGATCGATTTAGGTTGCATGCCGGCACCGGTGAGTCCGCCAGCTATTTTCAAGTGCCGAGCCCCTTCGATTATAAAAATAATGCCAAACTGGTGATTCCGAAAAACTCTATTGATGCCAATGATTCTCTCAAACACACTGAAAGCGTAATCGAAATACTGCAAAGCATCGTCGATACCGCTGCAGGCACCTTGGTGTTGTTCTCCTCGCGAAAACAGATGGAAGAGGTGTATCAATCGCTGTCTAGCCCCATAAAAAATGTGATTTTAATGCAAGGTGTGGAAAGTAAGCAGACGCTGGTTCGCAAGCACAAGGCGCGCATAGACGACAGTATGGGCAGTATTTTATTTGGTTTGGCAAGTTTTGCTGAAGGGGTGGATTTACCGGGGAATTACTGCAGTCACGTGGTTATTGCCAAAATTCCTTTTGCTGTTCCGGATGACCCTCGAGAAGCGGCTCTGAGCGAATGGGTTGATGCCAGTGGCGGCAATGCCTTTATGCAAATTGCGGTGCCGGACGCCTCAATTAAACTGATTCAGGCCTGTGGTCGTCTATTGCGCACCGAGACGGACCAGGGAACCATCAGTATTCTCGATCGCCGCTTATTGAGCAAGCGCTACGGCCGTGTGATTTTAAATTCCCTCCCTCCGTTTGGCGGAATTGATCAATTATGAATAAGCAACGCGCCGCGATTGCGGTACTACTTTTTAAATTAGAAACCGAATTGCGCGAGCTGCAGCTGTGGCAGAACCAGCCTCCCAGCAAGGAAGCTCTCGCTAGCACACAGCCTTTTTGTCTAGATACCCTTGAACTGCATCAGTGGTTGCAGTTTGTCTTTATTAAACGAATATCGCAATTGCTAGATAGCGGCGGCGCCCTGCCAAATCGCTGCGACATTACGCCCTATGCCGAGGAGTATTGGCCTAGTAGCGATAGTTCGTTTGAATCGCTACTGAGTTGTTTGCGGCAACTGGATGCAGCATTTGTGGATAACGGATAAATACGACGCCGTGGCAAAGAAAGGATACCTCCGCGTCAAACCTTGCGCCGCAGGCGGGTGGGCAGCTTATAGCAGGGTTAAACAGGTCCATTCAAAGTTTCAGCTTTGGCCGTAGGCTGAATCGCCAGCAAAGACCGGTGCAATCGCATTAGCTTTTGGTGGTGTAAACCTGGCGAAGCAAGCGTGGGGCTCTGGGCTTATTGGCAGTGGCTAAGCCTGCGGTGCTGCTTTTTCTGTTAATTTGTTTTTTTCACCTTTGGCAGCTGTTTCCCGGGAAGCATTAAACACATGCTTGCGCGAGTCTATATCCATATCCACCGAACCTTTAAATTTAGCGCCGTCTTCTAGGCTAACTCTATTAGCTAACAAGTTGCCTTTCAGCTGACTGCTGGAGCGAACAATAATTCGTTGCTCACCGAAGAGATCGCCGTCTACGGTGCCCTCGACT
>JAHQVY010000347.1 GCA_019634095.1 Cellvibrionaceae bacterium | reverse complement strand
CTAGATGTTCGTGACGCGGCGGGTTTAGACGCGGTATTGGCTGACGATAATTGTTTTGTATTTAATAAGTTGTTCCCCGGTGGCTTTACGCCTAGGTTCGGGGCAAAAGCTATGGATTTAGCTTTGACAACCGGTTTGCGTGGAGAGTTACCTGGCGAATGGAGCTATGATCTCAGTTTGTCTTATGGCACTAATGAGTCCGATTTTTTTATCAGAAACACGGTCAATGCGTCTTTAGGGCCAAATACTCCCACCCAGTTTGATCCGGGGGCTTATACCCAAACCGATACAAACTTCAATGCCGATTTTTCCAAAGGCTTTGAGGTCGGCCTTGCTTCCGAATTAGCTGTTGCACTTGGTTTCGAAGCCCGCAACGAAGAATTCGAAATTACGGTAGGCGATGCAGCGTCTTATACGATAGGGCCGTTCGCGAGTCTTGGGTTTAGTGCGGCGTCGAATGGTTTTCCCGGCTTTAGTCCTCTCGCAGGCGGCTCCTGGGATCGCTCGAATATTGCGCTCTACGCTGACCTCGAGACGCGTATTATCGACACATGGCTTGTGGGCGCTGCTTTGCGCTGGGAAGAGTTCGAAGACTTCGGCACCACCACCAATGGCAAGTTGTCCACCCATTTCGAAGCCAGTGAAATGGTGGCATTGCGGGCCAGTGTTAGCACCGGCTTTCGCGCGCCAACCCCCGGTCAATCGAATGCCTTTAATGTGTCTACAGAATTTGATTCCGACATAGGAGATTTGGTCAACAACGGCACTATTCCGTCGACAAATCCGGTAGCTTTACTGCGCGGCGGTGAAGAGCTAGAGCCGGAAAAATCTCAGAGCTTAGCAGCCGGTATTATTTTGCAATTTGGTACAATCGACATAACCGCGGACTACTTCCAAATTAAACTTGAAGATCGTATCGCGGTATCGCAATTGTTTTCTCTTACCGAAGAAGAAGTGCAATCGCTTTTGGATTCTGGGGTTACCAGTGCTGCCAACCTGCAAAACTTTCGCTTTTTTACCAATGATTTTGATACCACCACCGAGGGTGTAGATATTGTTGCCACCTGGGGAACCGAGCTGGGTAGCGGCGACTTAGATATCAGCTTAGCCTTTAATATTACCGAAACAACGGTGGATGATTTTACCCCGGATGTTATCGATGAGGAGCGCATTCGTGAATTGCAAGAGGGGCTGCCTACCACACGCTGGACCTTGTCACCCACTTATACAATGGGCGACTGGCGCTATACAACACGCTTCTCGTACTATGGGGATTTCTACGATTCGGAAGATGAACAAACCTATGGTGATGAGTTGTTGGTTGATATTGAGGGTGCTTATACCTTTGCCGAGCAGTATACCTTAGTGGTGGGGGCGCAAAATGTGCTCGATGAGTATCCCGACGAGAACCCTAACGCAGCAGGCGGTGTTGGTAATTTATACAGCCAATTTTCACCCAGTGGTTTTGGCGGTGGCTTTTACTACCTTCGCTTAAGATACGATTTCTAAATCGCTGGCGCAGCGTCGGTTAGCGGCAGCCATTGCTTGCTAATCGTCGTCGCTGTTGTTTTAAAACCAGAACCGCCTAGCTGTTGTTCTGGTTTTAAAAGTCTCGATTTGAAAGTTGCTTTTTTTAGCACTGTTAATCGCGGTGCGTATTTACAAATCCACCCTCTCGCCAAACGCACTTATTACAGCGCAGGTTGCTTAAGTCTCCACAGTCGGTTCGACTGATTCTTTTAAACCCACCACAGATATACAACTGTACCGACGATTAACCCAAGCATTGTCAGGCTAAAGGTTTGACGCCAAAAGGCACTATCTAGGTAGTGGCGGATTACGCCGCCTGCCAATACCCAACTGCTGGAACTGGAAGCGCCAATGCCATTAAAAACTAGGCACATCACTAGCGTGGCCAGTACATGTGACGATAGGTTTGGCAGAAACAGCGAGCCCGCAGTCATTGTCATTATCCAGGCTTTGGGGTTGATAAACTGAAACAACAGGGCTTGAAAAAACGTAAAAGGTCGCGCTTCTTCTGGGCTGTTAACTTGAAGTTGGTTCGGTCTGAGATGCCAAGCTAGATAAAGTAGATAGCCGCTGCCAAAAATTTTTAGCGTGAGGTTGAGCGCGGGTACCTCCACCAATATATAGCTAAAACCCATTACGGCAAGTACCAGTTGCAAGCCGATACCGATTTGAATACCCAAAATATGGGGCAGACTGTGGAAAAAGCCAAAACGCATGCCGGAGGCCAACAACAGCATATTATTTGGCCCGGGTGTAAAGGTGGAAATAAAAGCAAAGCTTGCTAGGGGAAATAGCGTATCCACTGTGGTTGACTCCTCATTTGCGAGTTGGTTGGGAGCGCGAACTATAGAGGAGGTCTTGCGTTAAATACAGATTCAGATAAAATTGTTTGATGCGGTACAGATTCATTTAAAGTAAATCTGTACCCCTTATTTCACTCTTATCTGTACGGCTCTTATGACAGCACTTTATCAGCAAATCGCTCTCGATCTCGCCAAAAAAATTGAAACCGGGGTGTTTGATGTCGGCGAAAAAATGCCCGGCATTCGCGCTTTAAAAACCCAGTTGCAAATTAGTAATTCCACCGCGGTGGCGGCTTATCGGCAGCTCGAAGACGAAGGTTATATCGCCTCTAGGCCGCGTTCGGGCTTTTATGTTCGTCAGCTAGCGCCAACACAATTTGAGGCTCCCGGGGTAGCGCACGATTTGCCAAAGCGGCCAAAATTGGTGGCGCAGCAAGCACGCTTGGTGAACTTTATTGAACAGGCGAAGCGACCCCATATGATAAAACTCGGTGCCGCCACACCGGATGTGCAGTATTTGCCGTTGCAAGCGTTAAAAAAACTCACCCATGAAGCACTTAAAATTCATGGCGATACTGCGTTTAGCTATGAGGAGCCGCTGGGTTCGGTGGCTTTGCGGCAGCAGATATTTAAACGCATGGCGCAGTTGGGCTGTAACTGTCGCTTTGAAGATATTTTAATTACCAACGGTTGCAATGAGGCGGTATTGTTGTCTTTGCGGGCTTTAACAAAAGCGGGCGATACCGTAGCCATCGAATCTCCCGCTTATCACGGGCATGTGCAGCTTATCGAAGCCCTGGGTTTAAAAGCCATTGAAATTCCCTGTGAACCGAGGCAGGGTATCTCGCTTTCTGCCCTAGAATTGGCGCTGGAACAGTGGCCAATTAAAGCCTGTTTGTTGATTCCCAATTACAGCAACCCTTTGGGGGCCGTGATGAGCGAAAAAAATAAAAAGGCCCTTATTAAATTGGCAAAAAAATTCGATGTGATGCTTATCGAGGATGATATTTACGGTGATATTCACTTTTCTGCGCAGCGACCAGCGCCGCTAAAAGCCTGCGATCAGGATGAGCGGGTTATTTACTGTTCCTCGTTTTCGAAAAGTATTTCGCCGGGTATGCGGGTGGGCTGGCTGGCTCACAAAACCCTTATCGACACCCTGGAATACCAAAAGATTATTACGAATATTTGCGCCGCGCCGCTACCCCAATACTTGATTAGCGCATTTTTAAAATCTGGGCGGTATGAAAAACATCTGCGTTTAATGCGTGTTGAGCTGGAAAAATCGATGATGAAGATGCGTTCTAAGGTGGCGCAGTATTTTCCAAAAAACACCAAAATGACTGCGCCTCGCGGTGGCTATGTACTGTGGTTGGAGTTGCCCGAAGAGGTGTGTTCGCTAGATGCCGCTGAGCTTGCCTTCGATAAAGGCATTAGTATCGCGGCGGGGCCGATGTTTTCGTCTAGTGGCAAATACCGAAACTATATTCGGCTGGCTTTTGCTATTAAGTGGACAGACGAGGTTGACAATGCCTTGCAAGAGTTGGGCAAAATTGTTAAGTATTTATCAAAAAACGCGGGTAGCGATGGCCAGCCCGGAGCAGCGCAGGGCCGGCCGCGAGCCTAATGGGCGAGTTGCCTAAATTTTCGGCTTAGAACCGCCGCGCTGCATTTACAGCAGCATTTCTAGCGCCGTACTCGATTTTTTCGACTTCAATAAGAGCGCAAAGTTAAAAGCACTATGTAAAGAGTGCTATGTAAAGAGCGCTGGGTTAAGAGTGCATGTTCGCCGTAAAAAATCTCCGTGCTGCTATACATACCCCTCTCTTAGCGTCCGCCTTCTGCTTACGCCCCTGACCTACGTCCTTGTAGGTCACGATTATGAATCCAGAACTTTATGCAACGCGAGCTTAGGCTAATGTCGCGCTGAAATGAGGCCACCTTAGGGTATGCTTGGCTGGATAACGCTATTCAGGTTTCTGGAATTTGAGCGTCATTCGATGAGACTCGCCGATTTTTTCTATGGCTGCCCGCAATTCTGGATCTTCTTTGCTGGTACTTAACGAGGGCGAAAGCCGCCAAACAATGTCTGTTTCGCTGGGCATGTCTTGCGGGTTCTCGTTGATACTGCTCTGCGCTACCAATTCAAAACCTGCCGCTTGCATTTTCTCGATAACATAAGCCTTCTTTAAGTACCCATTATTGCCTTTGGCCCACTCATCGGGCATGTTTTCCCGCGCTTCGTGTTGCACGACGCCGACAATACCCCCGGGCTTAAGCACTTTATAGGCATCGGCGAGAGAGGCGTCGAGAAACCCACCATCGTCGTTAAAGCGTGCCAGGTTGTGTAATGCGCGAATAAACAATACGGCATCTGCGCTGGCCGCCATATCGCTTGGCATGGCGCCAAAGTTGAAGGCCGCGATTTTGGCGCTATTGGCGATGCCCCAGCCCTCGGCCTGTTTGGGCCAATCGCTGGACCAAGTTTGTTTTTCCTGTAGCTGTTCTTCGCTTAAAAAGCCGAACTTCGGCCACAAGTCTAGTGGGTAATCTGAACCGACTAACATGCCTTGTTCGCCCAGTAGGGGCAGTAAAAGCTTTGTGTACCAACCGCCGCCGGGCAGGGCTTCGACCACGGTCATTCCCGGCTCGATCCCGAAAAAGCTGAGGGTTTGACTCGGTCGGCGAAAGGCATAGCGGGCTTTGACTTCCTCACTTTGCGCTTCGAGAATGCTGTCGAGGGTGCTCGGGGCAGGGAAATTACTGGCTGTTTTTTGAACTTCTCGTGCTGCAGGTGGCGTTTTGACTTCTACTGGGGCTTGGGTTTCTGGGGGTTTTTCACAGGCAATGATGGCGAGGGCGCAAACCGCCATTATTGTGGACTTAATTCGCATTTTATTCTCCTGGGAGCTTGTATTTTAAATGGATCACATCGGGGCCGAGTCTACTTTATTCAAGCTCTTGGTCATAGCGCTTTTGTATCATATCGCGGAGTGTAATGGGGAGGATTGGGGAGGGGCTCACTGCCTGTTGCCAAGCAGCGGGCTAAATGTGAAGCAGGCATATACTATACCCATAACCTCTAAGGTTTAGGCCTTATAAGCAGCGCCCTTTTTGCCTTTAGTGGTGTTGCGCTTTAAAAAGAATGGTTATTCTAGCTCGCCTTAACGCCAGAATCTCAAACGTTGCGGATATTGCTTAACAAGGATAACCCCTGTTTCAAACGCTTTGGGTATATATTTTGATTTTGAAAAACCACATCATGCTAGAAAAAATATCACTGCTATTTTTCTACTTTTGTTGTAAGCGGTAAATACCTAAATTGTGTTCTAAATTTTTTAAAAAAACAGCATGGATATTTAAATATGAGACTCCTTATGCCAACTGCAAGAGGAAATCTTTTGCTAAATCTCGTTCGGCGCTCAAATCATTATTATAAATGGCGCCTCGCTGAGAAAAGTTGATTTTCGCTCAATGCTGAAATATTAATCGTTAAGGAGGCGCGGAATAGTAAATCGCATTTACTATGCTTGTGGGGAAATACTAGAAGTTGAAATTACGCAGTTGAAGATCGTCTCGCAGGCTTAGGTGTAAAAGTATTGGCCACCATTTACTTGCCATGTCGCAAATCTGTTGTGCTTTAAAAAGCCGGCACTTATCAATAAAAGCGCGTTGGGGACTCAAAGATGGCGATGTTAGTGTTATGGGAGAAGATAAATTTTAATTCTCGATGTGTTGCGGATAAAACATACTGATGTCAGTTTTACTAGACTAGGTCTTGGTCGGGCTATTGTATAATTTCTTGGGTTGGGGAAATTTTGCTTGGCATTGGCATTGATATTGTCATTGATATTGTCATTGATATTGTCATTGATATTGAAATTGACATAGCGGCAAATTTTTTCGAGGTCTTGCACTGCAGATGAATGGCAATTAATTTATCTGTAGTTCAGGAGGTGGCCGGCGCAGTGTGCGTTCCGCTCAAGCCTTGCCGCTGCTTGAATGCCTGGAAAATACCCCGGCCATCTCTTTCTAATAAGGGTGGGTAAATATGAATGGGCAGAATG
>JAHQVY010000346.1 GCA_019634095.1 Cellvibrionaceae bacterium | reverse complement strand
CCACCCCCAAAATGGTCCAGACATTCAGCTTGTTGCGAAATAAATACAGGAATACGCCACTCACCAAGGCAAACACCAATAAGCCGCGCAGATAATACAAGCTCATTTCTAGGGGGTTGACCCGGTGAACCGTTAGCGGCGTGAGGGTAGTGGCGGAGTGGTGCAGGCGGTGCACGCGCCACAGCCAAGGGCATTTATGCATTGCGAGGTGGAGCGTAAAACGACTCCAATCTTCGCAAATAAAAAAAACCAAGGTATACGCCAAGCCAATAGCCAATGCGGGCAGCGCCAATACCGGCGCGTCGCCAAAGCTATCCTGGAGAAAACTGCCCACCAAGATAGTAGCGGAGAGATGGCTACCCAACACAGGCACCACCAACAACAAACGAAACGCGCTATTAATAAACAGCAGGCAGACATCTATAGCCGTAGAGCGATTCAACCAGTAACTGCGCTGCAATAAACTGCCTACTTGTGCCCGTATATCGAAGCGCCCCGCTTGCAAGCTCACAGTAATAGAAGCCAATAATAATGAGCTCAATAAAAACAACCAATACAATCGCCGGTTCGGCTCGAACAGGTAACCCAAAGGCGCAACTAGCGCCTCGGCTAAGCTGTCCATGGCCGGTACCTCAGTATTGAATTGCGCATGCCATACTTTCCTTGTTAAACATATTTTACAGGGCGTACCTTAAACGCAGCCGCAGCGTGCGCGGCCTGTTGGGTCGTGCGCCAAAAGGCCGCCAGGATACGATAACTTGTTCATCAAAAACGTTGTCAACCGAGCTCTGCAGCAGCAGTCGCGAACTCGCCTGCCAAATCACCGACAAGTCCACCGTGCTCAAAGCCTCGCTGTGCAGAACAGAGTCGATACTCCCCTGCCCCGCTTCATCGCGCATTTCACTCGTATAGTTAAACGCCAGGTAGGCATCCCAATCACTGGCTTGAACCCCGAGCTGGAGCCGCCCCACATGCTGCGGCAAGTAGGGCAACTCATCGCCTTGCTGCACGTTACCCCACTGAGGAAAGCTGGAGTTAAAGGAACTTTGAAACGCCGATTCCGTGTAGGTGTAGTTAAAATTCACTGGGTACTGCAGTTTTCCGCTAGTGGGCAAAAACCACTCGGCAAACATTTCAACGCCGGCCACTTCCACGCCGCCGCCATTGAGCTCCTCCCCCACTTCGCAGCCGCTATCGCTGGCGCGGCAGCGACCGAGTAGGTTTTCGTAATCGCTGAAAAAACCGATCACCTCGGCGCGGTTACTGCCATTTTGATAACGTAAGCCGTATTCGTAGTTGAGTGACTCTTCGGGATCGACATCCTCCCCTGCGCTGGCACCGGCTGGTGAAAAACCCTTGTTGACACCAACCAGAAAACCCAATGTATCGCTAAACTGCCAGAAAGCACCGGCGCCCGGGGCGAGCACCGTCTGTGACTTGTTATTAATGGCGGGGTTGAGAAAATCTTCCGCCTCGGCGTCGATATCTTCCACACGCAAGCCGGCATTAAAGGTCCAATCGCGCCATTTTAGGGTATCGTTAACGAATACCGCCAGGGCATCGGTCTGCGCTTCGTTAATGGTTTTACTGCCCCATTCAATACCGTCATTCACCAGGGTACCGGCGGTCATTAAGTAACCTCGAGTAGTGTGGTCTCGCTCGATGTAATCGCTGTGGTAGCGCAGCCCTATCTCAATATGCTGCTGCACTGAAGCGCCTTCGAGCAAGTAATCGGCTTTGAATTGGATACCGCTGGAACCGTATTTTCGGTCATTATTGGTCACATCTAGGGTTTCCACAGGCAGTGGCCGGGAATCGATCTCGCCCCGTAAAATACCCAGCAGCCGCGGGAACAGGCTGCCGTTATTGCGACCCAACACGTCGCGAACATCGACACCCGCTTCGCTCAGGTCTACATAGGGGGCGCCAATAAAGCCATCTAATTTATTCCACGAGCGTTCATAGCGGTTCCAATACACTTTGGTATTGAGTTTAAAAGTGCTGGAAAAATCGATCAGGTGATCGAGGTGCAGCTGAGCGTGTTCAGACTCAAAACGGTCAAGTTGGCTCGCGGCATAGCGGCGATCGGGATCTTGCGCGAAGTCGGGCGCGGTTTGGCCGAGATAGGTTTCATCCGACCCCTCATCTGCATAACCGAGCTTTAAGGTAAAGCGCTGCTGGTAACCCCAAAGGCTCGGGCGCCACTGGAGTTTGGTATTAAAATCGTTGCGCTCAAAACCGGTATCTGCGCCATTTTCCAAGGTTTTAAAGCCCTCACTACTGTAGTGCAGTGCATCCACCCAGTAGCCAAAATCGCCGTGACTATTACCGTAAAACACTTCATATTTTTGATAGTCAAAACTACCGATGGATGCATCGATAAAGCCCTGACGATCTTCAGGTATTGCGGGGGTAACCAAGTTAATGGCCCCGCCAACATTATTCGGCCCCTGCTTTATCGATGCAGGCCCCTTCACCACTTCCACCGCGCTCATGCGCGAAATATTGGGAATATAGTAGGCTGCCGGGGCGCTGTAGGGCGCCGGTTTAATTAGCACGCCGTCTTCCATTAGGGTTATTTTTTGACTGCGTTCACTGCTGACACCACGAATACCTATATTGGGCCGCAAGCCATAACCGTCTTCAGAACGAATATACACGCCGGGCAGCAAACCCAAGGCTTGGTTTAAATCCGAAAAATCAAACTGCTCTAAGGTGTCTTCGTCAATTAATTGCGCGGAACCAGAAAGGGTTTGAATATTGTCTTTACCGCCGGTTACCAACATTTCTTCCAAGATCGGCGCGTCTTCTGCATCGCCCATTGCCGCAGTCGCTACCAAGACGCTCAATAAACTCAGAGCGAAGCATTCGGCACTGTGTTTCATAGATTCCCCTTAATCATTATCTGCCTGACCGCGCTCCGGCAAGTCAACATTGACAGCTGCAACAAAATCAACTTTTAAGTCGTCGGTGAGTCGCCGAATTAAACCAAACAGTCGACAAGCAGCCTGCTCACTCGGTGAACCCGGATTGGCGAGCGCATTGGCACAAGCGGCTTCATCCTCGGAGGTCACTATCGCGTCGGCTTGCTGTTTTAGCGAAACCTCCATATTATCTATAGCCACAATGGCATCATCTACCGCCGTGAGCATGCGGCTATTTAATTCATCCACGCCGGCGAAACGAATAATGTCGTCAAAACCCAAACCCTCGCCCCCGGTTAACATCTCGGCAAAACTTTCAAGGTTGTGGCGAATGTGGCGCAAAGACGCCTCCGCGAAGGGCGATTCCACCGCATCCGCGCAGGCAATTGCGCTGCAACCTTCGTTGTTGATGCCGGTGGGAATGCCTAACTTGCGATCTTTGACATCGACATCAAGGTAAAACAGCGCGTCGGAAAGCGCCGATAAGTTATCTTCAACATTGTTGGGATTGATAAAGTCGAGTCGATAATTTTCACCATCAATGGCCCAGGCTTGCAGTAACTCAGCGGCCGAGTTGCCAATATCGGCGGATACTATTTGCGCATAGTTGCAGCGCAACTGACGCCGCTCTTCGGCCGAGCGTTGATTCCAATCGGCGGTTTCTGGGATTTGGCTGGGACAGTGGTGAGTCAAGCTGTTATCGAAAAGTAAATATTCCAACGCGGTAACGCCGCGCTGATTATTGGTGCGCAGCGTAATATCGAAATCGCTTGCTTGGCTGGCCAGCACCACCGCTTGATCGATACCACAAAGGCTCAATTCAGAGCCATTATAGGAATTAATGCGATTTAACAGGCCCCCGCTATTTTCCGATACCGGACCGAGGATATGCATTTCAGAGCGCTGAATTGCCGCCTGTAACTCGAGCCAGGCATCGGCAACCTCCTCACTAACCTCAGTGACACTGTCATCAATGGCTGCGCAATAAGTGGCTAACACGCCGTCCTCGGCGGATAATTTTTCCGCGGAACTGGACAGGGCTTGATAATTGGGAACAATAATATTGTCGGCATAGTTCGCCATCATTCCAAGAAAATCAAAATCCTCAGCCGAGCTGTTTTGTTGTTGCTGAGGAGAACGACTGTTGTCAACGCAGGCGCTAAACGAAGCACAGAACAAAGCACTATAGAAAAGTTTTCGCAGCGGGAAATTCATCATGAGCTTTCCTAACCTATTTATTAAAGCGGCCAAAGGGACGCATCAGCCCCTTAACCTGCCTTTACCCGCGTGGCAAATACGGATAAAACGAGTAAAGGCCGTTAAATCAGAAATTACCAGTTCTCAACATTTTCCGGATCGAAAGCATAAGCAGTTTCAAGAATATCTCGCGCAGTATTGAGATCGGCAATATACGCTTCTTTTGCCGCTGCGGCATCGGCTGCCTGATTGTAAAGGCTGCCATTTTCGCTGTTGTCCAGGGTAATATCCTGGGTTCCGTCAGCCAGCACCGGGGCGTCTCCCATCAGTGCAAGCACTTGTTTTAAATCGTCCACATCCACGTCGACACTTTGCGCGCTGCCGTCCGCCATCACTTCACCCGTACGAAAAGGTGAGAAAGGGCTAAACTGCAAACCCAGCGCAAAACCCTTCATTTCTCCCCAGTGCTTGGCTAAATTAGTAAAGTTGGCCAAGTCGGCGAAGTCATCGCCACTGAAATTACCCATATCGGCAATCACATCGTTAATATAGTGAATCACCGTCGCAGAAATACATTTTTCCCAGGTTTGCGCCGCAATCACAATTTGCCGATTCAGAGCGTCAGCGGCTTGGTCGCTAAGTGAACCGGGCGAAGTTTCCGTAGCACCGGTGGCGGCGTTTTGCAAAATTTGCCGCCCTAAAACAAAGGCGTCAAACGCTTGCTTGCTTAAGTTGGTGGGGTTGGCGTTACTCGCAGTTGCCTGGTCTCGCTTAGCGCAGTTTTGCGAATTGGCAAAACTGTACTCACTGCGTAAATCGATAGCCTCATCGGCAACCACGCTGTCAGATTCTGCAAAGAGATATCCATCGCCAGTCACCGCATCCTCTAATTCGCCATAATTTCTCGCCGCGCCGAAGTAACCGAAAGCTTCATCAAAATCGTGCGCGCCCTCGGTATAGGTTTGCCCCGGTGACAAGCTGAGGTTGGCATCGGAGCCGTAGTCGATACTTAGGTAATCGGCGGTACCTTGTGAAAAGGTCATCGCACCCAACAGGAACTTCTGCAGCAGCTGTCGCATATCTAAACCCGCCTCGGTCACCGTCGGCAGACCAATATTGACGATATCTCCCCCGGCCAAGGCAATGGTATCGGTAGTATCGCTGGCTTCTTCACCGATAACTCGCAAGAATTCATCCACTAGGGCAGCGGGCGAATCAAATTCGCCCCAACCGAAAAACTCGCCGTCGAGGATATGACTCGGGCTATCTTCCCCGGCAATTTTGCTTTTAATCACCTTGTCTGCAGAAATTGCACCCGGGGCAATGGTGCCCGATGCCGCATCGCTGTCGTTTCCAATCATGTTTTCGTTGCCGGCTAAAGCAAACACCGCCGGGTAAGCACTGTCGCGCGTCGCGGCATCGAAGCTGTAATAAAACTCGAGATCGCTAACCACCGTCGCCGGAACATTGACCACATCGCGAGTTAAACCTTCCATCGCCGTCACCAAATCGCTCAACAAGACCTGACGCGCCGTTTGGCCGGTGTAAGACACTGTGCTTGCGCCGCTTTCATTTTCGAAACTGTAAGTGGTAGCGATCGCGTTGCAAGCATCCCCTTCCCCGTTGACATCGGCATCTGCTTGATCCGGATTAGCGTCATTCGGGCAATTGTCGCTGTCATCGGCAATACCATCGCTATCCGCATCGGCAATCTCAGGGTCGGGTGCGGGCGTCGGTGCGGGTGTTGAATCGGGCTCAGAGGGTGGTGTGATAACAATTGGACCTTGCGTGCTGCCGCCACCGCCGCATGCAGTGATTGAAAGTACTGCCATTAGAGTCAAAGTCGAAATCGACATACGCATTATCATCGTGTCTACTCCTAAGAAAATTGTGAGATTTAGAGCGACCCTGGCCCCGCAATATCGAAGAGAGCTCGCATTGGTCACGATCTGAGAACTGAGACTGGCCACGTTTCTAATTGGAATAAGGGTAGGCTGAGCGCCCGATAGCCGGGAGAGTCCTCAATAACTAACAGACCTAAGCTATGTCACAAAAAGCCAACTGACGAAAAACCGTGTAGCTAAACCAAACCACGTGCCTAACAGAACTTCGGGAGACTGAGCATGCATCTGCCATACACGCTGACACAAATACAACAATGTCTGCAGTAGTGGATAAGATAATATTTGCCAAAAATTAATGCAAATAATTCTTAGTTATACTTAGGTTTTTGTAACACAAGTGACAATTAGTCTCTTTTAGCATCTTTTTGCGTCAAAAATGACGCCAAAAACTAAAATCTTGCTTAAAAATCATCAACTGAAACTGGCTGCTGAGACTTGCGCTAGCCATCATCCTAAATTAATCAGTTGGATCGTAGCGAGGGCGTTCAAGGGGCTGAAATTAGAGTAAATTTTTTAACTTTTGCGGCAAATTTGCAGCCGCAAAACTGAAAAAACGCTTTAATTTCAGTTCATTGGGCGTCCGCAGTAGATCCAACTGATTAATTTAGGATTATTTAACCAGGCGCTCGGGAAACCGGACGCGCTTCAGCACCAGGGTGTTGAACATAAAAAACGGCCCTTAAAAAAGAGCCCAAAGAGGACTACTGCCTCTATTTACGGAAGCGCTTGATAACGGAAAGTGTAATTACCCGAAACACCGTCGGCATTGTAGT
>JAHQVY010000345.1 GCA_019634095.1 Cellvibrionaceae bacterium | reverse complement strand
TGACCGGAAATTCACCCAAATAATGAAAATAAATAACTGAGCGCAGACTAAATAAAGTTTACTAAGCAAACTATTAGCTGTAATAAAATATCACGACTTTATAAATTTCTCCGCTATTTGAATTACTTCAAGTTCTATCCCTGCTACTTTTTTTATTTTTCATGCTCCATTTACCTGATTAGAGTACCATCGCGTTTCAAATTTACACAAAACCAAAAAACTCAACCAGCGAATAAAAAAGCAATAAATGTAGAAAGTTGCGTTATTTTTTTTAATAAAGGCGGATTAATTATGAAGAAGTTTTTTTTGCCAATGATAGTGGTTTTTTCACTTACATTGGCGGGCTGTGGAGGGGACGATTCCGATGACACGGAGGGGAATAGCAATGGCGATACCACCGAAAACAATACAGGGGGTGCTCCCCCACCAGAGCCAGATAATAACGAAAACGGTGAGAGCGAAAACGAAGAAAATGAAAACGAAGAAAGTGAAAATGACGAAAACGAAAACGGCGAAAACGAAAATGAAGAGAATGACTTACTGGGCGCCTGCCCAAGGGTTGGCAATTTAAGCCCCACAGAACTGGCAGCAGATCACTGTGAAATTGGCGGCGAACTAACTCAAAACGCAATTCTTACCGCCGATACAATTTGGTTTCTCGAGGGGGAGTTGCAAGTTGGCGACAGCGAAAATCAAGTGGTGCTATATATTGAAGCAGGTACCGAATTACGTGGCGACAACGTTGATAGTATCGACCATGTGTTGGTCTATCCCGGCTCTAGAATTAATGCCAGCGGTACCGCTAGCCAGCCCATTCGCTTCCTGTCGGATGACGACAATGTAGACGGCCAAGGTGAATGGGGAGGTATTTTTATATACGGCTACAACGGCTTAACCAACCTCCGGGGAAGCCAAGCCGCTAACGTCTTAGACTACGTGGTTATTGCCGAGGCGGGGGACGAAATAAGCATCACCCTAGACGGCGATACCAGTACTTATGAAGACAACTTAGTGTTAAAAGGTGTGGACAGCAATACCACTTTGAGCTTTGTGCAGTCACATAACTCCGCCAGAGATGGCCTGCAAATACATAACGGCGACCCGCGACTTTCCTGGATCTTAGCTACCGGCAGTCAGCGCGATGGCTTGTGGTACAGAGACTTTTCCGGTTTGGTAAAAGACTTAATGGTGATTCACCACTCCGACACTAGCGGTGACAGTGGACGGGCGGGCATTTATGCCAGCGAAACCGAGACGGGGAATTCAAACCCGCGGATTGTTAACGCCACTTTGATTGGGCGCGACGACAGCTATGAAGCAGGTGATGCCGAGGGCAAGCAAACCGGTATTTTGTTGGCAGACAACACCGACCAAATTCGTCTAGCTAACGTGTTAATTGCCAATTTTCGCCACGGCTGTTACGTGGCAGAATCCGCTGCTGATTTGAGCCAAATTGATAACAGCGAGCCCGCCCTGAGCCACGTGGATGGCGTGCACTGCGCTAACGAATATGCTGACAACGAAACTTTTTCTGCGGTGCGAGAAGCGGTAGATTTTTCAGAAGCGGTGTTAGCCGAGCCCAACAGCATTAATAGCAATGGTTTGGTTTACTACTATGGCGCCACCAGTGGATTAACCTTTACCGGGGAAATATCCGATCGCAGCGAAAACTTTACCGCCAGCTGGTATTTAGACAACATCGGCGGTATCGGCAACGGCCTAGTGGCGGATTCCACCTCCCTCAACGGGTTTATGGATGGCGACACCAACAACGACAGAGTGGTAGACGCAGCGGATACCGAATCTCCTTTTATTGCGGCAGATGACGGCCCCGAGGGCTTTAATAGCGATGTGGCCAGCGACACAGGTGGCTACGACTTAACCCATATTGGCGCTGTGCGCGGCGGCGCCGTTAGCAATACCCAATTCGACGGCTGGACCGTAGCCACTGCAAGCGACGCGGGTTTCCTGGTCTCGGTGGATGAAAGCCTACTCGGCGCTTCGCAATGCCCAGCATCCCTCGGCGGCGCAACAGTTCGAGCACTGGATAAAAACAGCGGGCGCAATGTGTGTGAGCTGTCGGGCCTGCTGAGCGCCGACGCCACATTGACGGGCGATATTGATTGGCAATTAGAGGGACTGTTGCAAGTGGGTGATGCGGAGAACAACGTTACCTTAACCATTGAAAGCGGCACACGCATCAGTGGCGATAATATCGATACCACTGACTATTTGTTAGTGTTCCCCGGTTCGAGTATCGACGCTAACGGCACCGGTGCACGCCCTGTTCGCATGACCTCTGATGATACCGAAGTTGAAGGGGCCGGTGAATGGGGAGGGCTGTTTGTCTATGGTTACAACGGCCTGCCCAGCCTAGCGGGCGACCAGGGAGCGAATAGCTTGGACTATGTAGTGGTCGCCGAAGCAGGTGCGCCAATGACGATTACCCTAGACGGGCAAACTACCGAATACCGAGAAAACATCGTACTTAACGGCGTGGACCAAAGCACCAAGCTCAGCTTTGTGCAATCACATAACGCCGCTCGGGATGGCTTGCAAATTCACAATGGCAACCCCCGCCTTTCGTGGATAGTCTCAACCGGTAGCGGGCGCGATGGCCTTTGGTACCGCAACTTCAACGGCTTAGTGAAAGACCTGATGGTGATTCACCACCGCGACAGCGATGGCAGCAGCGGCCGCTCAGGTATTTATGCCAGCGAAACCCTCGAAGGCGATTCCAACCCGCTGATGGTTAACATCACCTTGATAGGACGGGACAGCAGCAGTGAGACCGCCGGAGAAGACGATACTGAGGTTGGGCTTTTGTTTTCAGATAACACAGACCAGGTGCGTTTAGCTAATGTCTTAATTGCCAATTTCCGACATGGCTGCTACCGCGCAGACACTAGTGCCGATCTCAGCCTGGTGGGCACCACCTTAGAGGAAGATTCGCCTAGCTTTCTTGACGGTGTGCACTGTAGTCACGAAGCAGGTGGCGGCAGCGACAATATCGCTTATGTCAGCGCAGACTCCATTGGACTACCCGACGACAGCATCGCAACAGAAAATTCCAACGGTAACGGTTTAGCGTTTTACAATGGCGCTGAGGCTGAATTGGAATTTGCCAATACCGATTTTATCACTAATGCCGGAGGCATTAATTTCACCGGTGAAATTGACGAGCGTGCCGATAACTTTACCGCCGGCTGGTACCTAGACAATATTCGAGGTGTGGGCAACGGCTTAGTCAGCGACGCCAGCTTTTTGAATGCTTTTCTAGATGGCGATACCAACAACGATGGCACAGTGAATGAGGACGATACAAGCTCGCCCTTTATTATTGCCGACGATGGCCCAGAAGGCTTTAACCAGGATGTAGAGGAAGACACCGGCGGCTATGATTTAACACATATTGGCGCCGTGCGCGGCGGCGCAGTGAGCAATACACAATTTGACTCCTGGACGGTAGGCACTTATCGCACTGCGCCATTTACTGTGCGAACGGTAGAATAAGCGACTTGCACGAAATAAGTTCCGATTTTTGGCGCTGAGATAAATCGCCCTGCCTGGACGTAAAAAGGTGATAATAGTCGGACTATTTGACCCTTTTTGCAACAGCGCAAACAGGGCTTAGATCAAGTCAAAGTGGCAGCTATTTTATTAAGAGCCCAAGACTTAACGCACTGGATAAATCACAAGCGCTATATGCCTTGCGATTTATCCAGTGCGTATTATAGATAACGTTTGCGTTGCGACATTTTATGAATATCGATACCGTCGAGAATCAATTTTAATTGCGTGTAATTTAATTGTATTTAATCGCCTTCGCTATTCATGTCAGGTAATTGGAAAACGCCTGCTTCGAGCCGCTTAAACCAAAGACAATAACCGGTTTGCTCGAAATACAAAATCTTCATCAAGGTTTTGCGCTTGTTAACAAAAACAAATAGTTCACCGCTCCAGGGGTTTTGTTTTAATCGGTTTTTGACTAAAGATAGTAAAAAATACAAAACAGTATTCAATTTACAATCGACGCCACTAATACCACCTCCGACTCGTGCAGCAGTCGTCTTCGGGTCACAACTTAGGGGGGGCCAATTTAGGGTGGATGTCCACGTTATGGTTCACATGTTATCGTTTGCCGAGGAAGCTAAGGATGATCTACGACGCGGTTCGATGCATACCAAGACGCCTCAGCGTACTGCGTCGGCACCGGGTGATTGGCTTATTGCCGCGCTGCCTGCAAAAAAATAAAGGCTTTCATATGCATACACTGAAGCATAATTCTAAAAAATCAGTTGCACCGTAGCGAGGGCGTTCAAGGGGCTGGAATTAGGATAACAGCCGTGTTCCCAGCGCAAGATTTCCTTCCATTTCCCCTATCGTTCCCTTTTGCGCTATTCTTGCCAGCCTCAAATACAAAAATAAAATGACTAATCGCCGCTACCAGAAGGAGAGGGCAGTGCCAAACCTCCCACACTACATCGTCGCCATACTGCTTATGTTCCTCACTCTCAGTGCCGTTCAAGCTGAAGATAATGCGCTAAGCCTCGGTAAAACAGTTGCCAATTGGCAATTGCAGCAGCTGGGTTACTTGCCCGGGTTGGACACCGTTCCAGAGCCACTTGTCCATTCCCGAGCCTGGGAAATTGGCGCCTTCTGGGTTGGGCTCACCCGCTTTGCCGATGCGTCCGGCGATAAAACCTACCGCAAAGCGCTGCTGGAGCAGGGTAACAAAAACCAATGGAAATTAGGCCCCTGGCTGGAATTTGCCGACGACCATGTGATTGGTCAGAGTTACCTGTGGGCCAGCGAAAACGGTGCGGGCAAAAAAGCACTGCAACCCATGCGTGAGTCGTTCGACAAAATACTCGCCAACCCGCCTGAGGTGCATTTGAGCTTCTACTTTGGCGAAGAGGGCTACGGCTCGGCTGAATGTCTGGTGCGCTGGTGCTGGTGCGATGCCTTGTTTATGTCTCCCCAGGCAATGATTGGCCTATCGCTGGCAACGGGTAACAGCCGCTACGCCGACTACGCCTTCTCCGAATTCTGGGCCACCACCGACTTCCTCTACGACCCCGCCGAAAAGCTCTACTTCCGCGACAGCCGCTTTTTTGAAAAGCGTGACGATCAAAAGCGCAAGCTGTTTTGGGCGCGGGGCAACGGTTGGGTGTTTGCCGGTATCGTGAATATTCTGCAAATGCTACCCGCAGACCACCCCGAGCGCCCGCGTATGGCGTCATTATTTACAGAAATGGCGGCGCGATTAATGGTGTTGCAAAAGACCGATGGGTACTGGGCACCGTCACTGTTGGCGCAGGAAAAATCACCACCGGAATCCAGCGGTAGCGGCTTTTTCACCTACGGCCTGGCCTACGGTATAAACGCTGGCCTGCTGGACAAAAAGACATATTTACCTGCCGTTAAAAAAGGTTGGCAAGCCTTGGCCAATGCCGTTGCCGCTGACGGTCGCCTGGGTTGGGTGCAACAGGTGTCTGATCGCCCCGATGTGGTCAGAGAAGCCGATACTCACTACTACGGGGTTGGCGCTTTCCTGCTGGCTGCCAGTGAAGTGTCCAAACTGCAGTAGAAAATAACGAATAGGGTACCGCAAACAGGAGAAGTGAAAAATGAAGAGACGTGATTTTCTCACGATGACAGCAATGGGTGCCGCTGTGGGCACCACTGGCCTGCCTGCCCGTGCGGTGAGCCCGAAAAAACCAGCGCCAAGTGCTGCGGACGACTACCGCTATTTTGCGGGCTTACTCAACAAAATTGCCGCACCCATTCTGGCGCTGATGGCCAATGAGCGCTTTCACAAAGACTTCCCCATCGAGGTCAGCAGGAATACGGATGGTCGCGATAATCGCGTGGTGTACCTGGAATGTTTCGGCCGCACCATTGCCGGCGCCGCCCCCTGGATTGCGCAAACCGGCCCCGGTGACGATGCATCGCAACGGGCGACATTACTCGAACAGGCTAAGCAATGCTACGAGCATTCAGTCGATCCTAAAAGTGCCGACTACCTGGACTGGGAAACCGGCCACGGCCAGATGCTGGTCGATTCGGCCTACTACACCCAGGCCCTGCTGCGCGCCCCCGTGCTCTGGCAGTCGCAAAGTAAAAAAACAAAGCAGCGCATCGTGGCGGCTATTAAATCCCTGCGCAAAGTCAGCCCGCCTTACACCAACTGGCTGCTGTTTGCCGCCATGAACGAAGCTTTTCTGATGCAGGTGGGCGAGGAACACGACCCAATTCGCCTAGATTTGACCTTAAGAAAATTTCACGAATGGTATTTGGGTGATGGCTGGTTTGCCGACGGTGAACATTTCGCCTTTGACTACTACAATTCCTATGTCATTCAGCCGATGTTGCTGGATATTCTGGAGGTGATGCAAAACCACAAAACCTACTACTGGGAAGGCGATATCAACGCGGTTTACCAACAGCAGCTCCAGCGCAGCCAGCGATATGCCGAGCACCTGGAGCGATTGATTTCACCGACTGGCACTTATCCGCCCATTGGCCGTTCGTTGACCTACCGAACAGCCGCTTTTCAGCCACTCTCACAACTGGCCCACAAAGGGCTGCTGCCCGATACCCTGCCCGCGGGCCGCATTCGCAGCGCTTTGCGGGCGGTGCATCAGGCCATTTTCGACAACCCCAGCAACTTTACTGATGACGGCTTTCTGCGTATTGGCTTTGCCGGTGGCAATCTGGCATTGGGGGACTGGTACTCCAATAACGGCAGTATGTATATCACCACCGCCAGCTTTGTGCATCTGGGTTTACCGGCTACGGATAAATTCTGGACAGCGCCCGCAGAAGATTGGACGCAAAAGCTGGCCTTCAGTGGCCGGCCTTTCAGGAAAGATTATCCGGTGGAGTATTAGATTCAAATAATTAAATAACTGTAAATAACTGGACATCCATAAAACTTAGGCGACGGCGACAATAGGGATTTGGATGGTAAACGAGAGAGGGGATTTCAGGTATGATGCGTCACTAGAAGGGCATAAAGGTGCTTTATACTTCCTATAACCTGAAAGCAGCATTTTGTCTTCAGTTGATAGGTCATTTCGGGGGCTGCGCCCCTATACCTCTCTACGCACGAGGCTATGATTGTTAGGCATTTATGTGCATCTAAAATCGAATCCCGACCATCCTGGAGCATCCCAAATTTCTATTTTCACTACGCTAGGGGATATCAGTTCGACACTGAGCCCCTGCTCAGTCGAACTACCAGTGGTTGCTGGTTGAATTGTCATATTGCTGTAGTGACTTTTGATATTTTCGATTGGTACGCTCGATCTTACCTCTAAACTTGCCACAAAATCACAATGGTTTCCATTACCAGTAAGAACACCAACCTCACTGCTTTTACTTATAATTTCCACACCTTTTGGCAGTGGATAATCAAATATTTGGCTTGAAAAGCTCCAGAGGTAGAAATTATTTAGAATCGTATGAAGCACCACAGCTAAAAAAAGTAGTGCAAATGGAGAGGCTAGAATAATAGCGATCCATTTCACGATTTTCAAATTCGCCCCCCTCTTAGTCTAAGGTTTTTTGTAAAAGGCGCGACACTAGGAGCGTCCTTTTGAAAAACTTGTTAGCAATTTTACCGATCTCATGCAGTTATGTCTTTGTAAAAAGATGAGATATATTTTTACATATAAGTTTATTGCAAGCACCGCCATCCATTGAAGAATCGACATACCTTTTCAGCTCTTGATCAAGATCGTCACAATTAGTAGTGCTGGGCCAGCCACCTCAAGCCTGCCAACTATTTAGCCTAATCGACAAAACTTGGCATCCAATCTAACACAAAATCGCTGAATACCCTCTAGTATATTGGCGCTTAAGCTTACAGAAAGCACCTGTAAATACAGTTAGCCTGTTGTTGAATAAACCGCAGAAAGCAACACAGGTTCTTTCCCATGCAGTTAGATTTAGAAAAACCGCTTACAATAGAAGTTTTTTTGTTACCCGAGGGACGCCCATGAGCTTAGAAATCAATATTGAAGATATAGAGGATCTGCCCCTTTGGATGGCAGAAAGACTTCAAAAG
>JAHQVY010000344.1 GCA_019634095.1 Cellvibrionaceae bacterium | reverse complement strand
GGTAGGTCCTCAGTACCTGACCGGGAGCTGGCGCATTGAAAGGTTTTGCTGCCGAACTCGGCTTTGCGTCGAGCTCCGGGCCGTGCTCCAACGCAGTCAAGCTCAACCCGGCGCGGGCAAGATCGGTGGAGTTTGCAGAGTTTGAGCTGGCCAAGGCCTGGCCTAGAGCGGCACTGTGGTCAGGATTTTCGCTATCACTGGCCTCTGGCATCGATTGTTGCGCCACAAGCCACTCCGACTCAAGATCAGGCACCGGGTTTTCAGCTTGTGGACTGGCTGGCGGTTCGTTCCGACTGGTTGAGCGCTCATTTTTTATCAGTGGAATGGAGTCTTCACCACCGGCTAAAGACTCGGGGCTAGTGGCGGGGTTATCCGTGCCGGCGTTTTGCCAGGCTGAGTGGCCACTGCTGCGAGCTTGACGCAACAGTGATTCGCTGTGTTCTGTCAGCTCTTCCTCGGCTACCCGGCCACTGACACGGAAAGCGCTGACGTTAACGCCGTCAGCGGTGATAAGTCCCCTATCGTCGGGTTTATAGGCGATCTGTATCTCAGAGCCTTCTCGCAGCGGGCGCCGCAGCATAAGCAATAATTCAGGCCAAGTTTGGCCTCTCTCAGCAGACGCATTGCGCGCCAGGTGCACCGTTGCAATATCTAACCATTGGTCCTCGGATTCGGCGCGGAAACACTCCAGTGGAGGGCGAAACGCTAAATTTAGCTCTTGGCCAAAGGTAATTGTTACGCTGCGATCATAGGCAAAGGCGAGCTGGGCTCCCACATCTTCCGTCGCAGACACTTCGCGCACAGTTTCTACCGCCTGCGGTTCAAGCTCTAAGCTGACACCGGGCAGAACATCGCTGGCAGCCAGGGTGAGGGCAACTTGAAACGGGTCGATAGACTCGTCGCTGTCTGCTGTACAAAGAAACCACTGCCGCGGGTGGTAGTGAAGCGTAATTTGAGTGCCCGGTTCGAAGTGCTGATCCAGCAAAAGCGAAATAAGCGACCAAGGCTTACCGCGGCGAATCTCACACTTTAGCGAACAGGCGTGTACACCGATTTTGTTATCACCCACGGCCACAGAAAAATCTGCCGGACTCGGTTGTAGGTCGGTATCTAAACGCTGGTCGAAGACAAAGAAAAGACGACAGCCGTCGCACATCGCCGCGATGATGTATTCGTGCAAGCTATCTTCGCTAGACTGGCCTCGTTGTTGCTGTTTTCGTATATCCACGAAATCACTCATCTTTAATTTATAGCCACCTTCTTTCCATCTTCACCACTTTATACCGACTACAAAACTTGAACTAGCAGGCTCGATCGCTCCGGACCCAAGAACTGATCAGTTTAACCGCGCAACTCCCCCGCCCAACGCAACCTTTCAAAGGCCACTAACAGCGCCGCTATTAATAATAGCGATACACCAACACCTGCGGCCCCTAAGAGTTTGTATTCGGTGAAGCAGGTCCACAAATACTGAAAAATACACAAAATAGCCACCACCAACAATATCGATTTGCGACCGATGCGGCTCACAAAAAATACACCAAGCGGCGCCCCCAAAGCCACAATGGGCGCCGCCGCCAGCCAATTTTCGTAAACACCGGGCACCATGCCGACGGTGAATAGTTTGATAACAACGCCCAAAAGCGAGGTGAAAGCCATAATAACAACGGAAGTAGGTATCGCAATTTTTAGGTCTGATCGGCAAAGTAGAACTAAAAAAGTATAGATAAACATATCGATACCGACGCCGGTTACAGCCACTACCGACAACGACGACATAAAACCCAACAGCACACCAACCCGTAAATCCCGGCTCTTGCCCAAGCTTCGCAAACCGGTATTTGCAGCAATCTGGTTAATACGGAAGAGATGGTGCAGGCCGAAACTTGCCCAAATCACCGCAAATACCAGCTTTATCCAGAGTTCGGGAATCATTGGCGCAATAAACAGAATGCCCAACGGAGTGCCCGCCAGGCTCCCGAGGATCGCACCTTTTAAGGCAGCGCTGGCCACCGCTTGGCGACGCGCAAAGATAAATATACTGGCACTCACCATGCCAATAGACTGAATAGCAAAACTGAAATCGCGCCCCAAAATGGCGGGCATATCAAAGCCGAGTACTAACACCGGGAAGCCCACGGTGCCTCCTCCCATCGGCGTCGAGCCCGCAGCGAAGCTGCCCAGAGCCATTGCCACGGCGATCTGCCAATGCTGCACCACCACATGCCATTGGCTTTGCGACAACACCAGAACCAGCCAAGTGCAATAGAATAGCAATAGCCACGCGAACCAAATCCAGAGATAATTTTTTTTAAACGGAGCGGTGGCCACGGTAGGAAATACCAAAATTACTGCAGGTTTAACAAGCCTTTAATCAACAAAATCAGCTTGGCTTTGGCACCTCTGTTTTGCTTGACAATTTTTGCGCCGGCCAGCCCTTTGCGCTTGGCAAGCTCCTCGTTACTGAAAAGCTTTAACACCTCGGCAGCAATAAGTTTATCGCTATCGGCGATAAACATCGCGTTTGCCTGTTCCAGCATATCGCTGATTGCCGCAAAGTTAAATGTGCTTGGTCCACTAATAATCGGTAGCCCCCAAGCGGCGGCTTCCAAATAATTGTGGCCACCGCGATCAATCAAGCTGCCTCCAACAAACGCAACATGAGAGCAGCCGTAAAGCATTAATAGCTCTCCCATGGTATCGGCCAACAACACATCAGTTTCCATAACAGGGGCCTGTTGGTCACTGCGTCGCGCTAGCTTATAACCCCAACTCTCACAAAGCGCCGCCACCTCGCTAAAACGATCCGGGTGCCGCGGAACCATTATCAACAAACAAGACGGAAAAGACATTTTTATTTGCCGGTAAGCCGATAAGATAATTTCTTCCTCTCCCTTATGGGTACTTCCGGCAACGAAAATTTTTCGCGGCAAACCTTGCTGAATTTGCGAGTAAAGAAATTTGGCGCTTTCGATAGTGTGCATATTCAGTTCGATATCGAATTTGATACTACCGCTCACTAAACACGTTTCGGGGTTTAAACCCAGGGTTTTAAACCTCTGCGCGTCGGCTTCGTATTGAATGGCTGAGCAACTCAAAGAAGCGATCATTGGACGGCTTAGCCAAGACAGGCGCCGGTAACCGCGCAGCGATTTTTCGGATAGACGTCCGTTAGCCAATAAGGTGATAACACCCTGTTTTTTGCAGTGATAAAGTGTATTAGGCCAAAGCTCAGTTTCGACAAAAATAGCCAAAGTCGGCTGAACCCTATGCAGAAATTTGCTAATTAGAAATCCTATATCATAGGGTACGTAGCTGTGCCCGACACGCTCACCATAAGTTTCCACCACCCGAGCTGAACCCGTCGGGGTCATGGTTGTAATATAAACCGCGTGACTGCCCCAACTTAACATCTCGTCAACTATGGGTTTAAAAGCGATAAACTCTCCTACAGAAGCCGCATGCACCCAAATACATGGCTGACTTTTAGGCGGAGTGGGAACAACGGCGAAACGTTCGGCAATTCGGTGCCGGTAAGCCGGTAGTTTGCGGCTGCGCCAGCAGAGGCGCACCACAAAAAAAGGGGTTAGCAGAAGAAATAGCGCGGAGTAAATAGTTCGCATAGTGTGTATCGGCTTATCAGTGAGACTGAATCTGGTGAAGTTGAGCATAGGCTCCACCCTTGCTAAGTAGCAATTGATGGCTACCCTGTTCAACAATTTTTCCCTCAGCCAAAACCACAATTAAATCTGCTTTTTCAACCGTGGATAAGCGGTGGGCAATGACCAGTGTGGTGCGATCTTTAGTGAGTACATCCAATGCAATTTGAATTTGTTTTTCAGACTCATTGTCCAAAGCAGAGGTGGCTTCATCTAAAATTAAAATTGGCGCATTTTTATAGAACGCACGGGCGATGGCCAAGCGCTGGCGCTGGCCACCGGAAAGCAAATCGCCGGCCTCACCTACCTGAGTATCAAAACCCTGCTCTAAATTTTCGATAAAGGTTTTTGCCTGAGCGTTTTCCGCCGCAGCCATAATGGCCTTGCAATCGATGCGCTCCAAAGCTTCGGTATAGGCAACATTTGCCTTTACACTATCGTTAAACAAAATAGTTTGCTGATTCACAAGCGACATGTTTTCACGCAAACTATTCAAACTCACGTCGGTAATAGGAATACCATCGACAAAAATACCGCCACTATCGGGTTCATAGAGCCGCAGCAGCAAACTGGCTAGAGTGGATTTACCACTGCCGGAGCTTCCCACAATAGCCACCGTTTTTCCGGCAGGTAAGGTAATACTAATATCGTTTAGAACCGGTTGATTGCCATTATAAGCAAAACTGACATTGCGAAATTCAATTTCACCTTTAACTTGGCTCAGCTGTTGTCTACCGCTATCAACTTCCGGAGACAAATCCAAGTTACCAAAAATGGTTTCTGCAGCCGCCATACCTCGCTGTATAATTGAGTTGACTTTGCTCAACTGACGAAACGGCTTGGCAATCGCACCTGCAGCAGTTACATAAACCACGGCCGCCGCTGGTGTACCTTCCCAAAACATCAAAATTAATAAAAAGATAGCAGCCAAGGATACGGCAATCACCACATGCAGTACCGGTGTTTGCAAGGCAATAACCCGCTCAAACTTGGTGGCAAATTTTAAGTTTTCATCAGCTGCATCGGCAAAACGCTTTTGCTCGTATGTCTCGGCATTAAAACTCTTAACCAATTTAATACCTTGAAATGACTGGGTAGCAATGTGAGTAACGCGACCCACTGCGCGCTGAATATGCCGACTAACACGCCGGAAGTAGCGTCCCGACAAATAAATAAGGCCCGCCAATAGTGGTGCCACAGAGAAAAACACCAAAGTAAGCTTCCAGTTGTGATAAAACATCACACTCAAAAAGCCAATCACGGAAAAGCCGTCGCGCAAGATAATTTTCACGGCGTTAGTTAACGAACCCGTCACCTGCTCGATATTGTAGACTATCAAAGAGACTAGCTCGCCGCTATTGCGTTTGTCGTAATACGATTGTGGCAGCACCAACAGATGATCAAACACCTGCTTGCGCAGGTCGTTGACCACCCCCAACCCCATCTTGCTCATAAAAAAATTGCCGTAGTAAGCACCAATGCCGCGAAATACGCTCAGCACAACAATAGCGACCGGCACAAAAAACACGGAAGAGACAAACTCGGCGGGCAAAAAATGGGTAAATTTGCTGTCGCTATTGCCGTCGCCGATGGCGTTGATAAAAAACTCCACCGTCCCCAGCAACAGCGCTTCCATGGTCGCAAATAGCGCGAAGCCAACAATGCTCACAGCGATGCAAAGCTTGTATTTTGCGGCGTAGCTGAGTAAACGAGGGTACAAGCTTAGGGTGCGATCTTCCATCGCAGTTGAGGTGTTGGCCATCAAGTAACTCTGAATTAAACCGCAAAGTAAATCGAATGATGAGGCGCAGCGCCAAATGCCGCAATGCGCCCTCGCCCGCTATGGAGCCGGTTTAAAAACACCAGACTAGCCATCGACGACTAATTTGCCGACGCCGAAGACAGTGCCACAGGAGACAGCCATTCTGCGCGATGCGGCAGACTACCACCCACGGCATCAAAGTACAGCCCCTGCAACTTTTCAGTTACAGGACCGCGCCGCCCACTACCTATTGAACGGCCATCCAGTTCGCATATCGGTAGAACCTCGGCGGCGGTGCCGGTGAAGAACGCTTCGTCGGCTATGTACACTTCATCCCGCGTAATACGCTTTTCAACCACGGAATAACCACACTCCTCGGCCAATTCGAAAATGGTTTTACGGGTGATACCATCGAGGCAGGAGCTGAGCTCCGGGGTGAAGATTTTGCCATCTACCACAATAAACACATTTTCGCCGCTGCCCTCGGAGACGTAACCTTCGTTGTCTAACAATAAGGCCTCTTCACAGCCGCACTCCAAAGCCTCACGCAGAGCTAGCATCGAATTAATATAGTGGCCGTTCGCCTTCGCCTTGCACATGGAGATATTTACGTGGTGTCGCGTGTAGCTCGAAGTGCGCACGCGAATACCGCGCTCTTTGGCCTCCGGTGCCATATAAGAAGGCCAGTGCCAACTGGCAACAATAACGTGTGATTCCAGTTTATCGGCTCGAAGGCCCAAGCCTTCTGCACCGTAGAACACCATTGGACGCAAGTAGGCCTCTTGCAAATTATTTTCGCGCACCACCAGGCGTTGCGCATCGTTGAGCTGTTCTTTACTCCAGCCAATCGGCATATTCATAATTTTCGCAGAGCGGAAAAGGCGGTCAGTATGTTGTTCCAGCTTAAAAATACTGGTGCCAAACTCACCCGCATTATATGCACGCACCCCCTCAAACACCCCCATACCGTAATGAAGGGTGTGAGTGAGTACATGCACCTTTGCTTCGCGCCAGGGGACGAGTTCACCATCAAACCAGATTAAACCATCGCGGTCAGCGAGAGACATCTTACACTCCAATACATTATTAGTTTGCAGCCAAATGCGGCTAACTGTTTATCAAATGGTCTTCAACACCGCAAGGGTAGCGTCGAAAGATCAGCCCTTTTATAGCTTAGTCGTTGCAGTCTAAGACCTATTAGCAGGTGAAAAGATATTTTGCCAAATGGATAGAACGGATTGCCTCTTACCATGTAGTGACTTGCCATCGACATGGCTCGGCAAATTTTGCAACGCCAAACGGTGGCCAACGGAGCGGAAGGCTTTGTAGGCTTCAATAAGCTGTGCGACTTCTTCGGCCGAAAGCTTATTGGATTGCTCCAGGTTCTCCAATATGCGGATGTTGTCCGTAAAACTGGCTAACCCAGGTTTGGCATGGGACCACGCGAGAACTGCGTATTGAACCATAAATTCAATATCGACGATACCACCTGGATCGTGCTTGATGTGGAAGCTGCGGCCGCTTCTGCTGGGTTTACTGCCCAAATGCGCGCGCATCTTTTCACGCATGGCCACCACCTCGGCGGCTAGCGTCTTTAAATCTCGAGGTGTTTGCAAAATATCCTGTCTAATGCGTTCAAATTTTTCACATAAGCCCGGGTCCCCAGCAATAGCTCGCGCACGCACAAGTGCTTGGTGCTCCCAATTCCAAGCATTTTCCCGCTGGTATTTTTCAAAACCCGATATAGCGCTGACCAGCAAACCCGAGTTGCCGGAGGGACGCAGCCGCATATCCACTTCGTAAAGTTCGCCAGAGGGGGTTTTGGTGTTTAGCAGATGAATGATTTTCTGCCCCATGCGAGTAAAAAAAGTATGGTTATCGATGCTCTTCAAGCCTCGCGAATTACCGTCGGTATCGCCATTAAGGGCGGCATCGTGAATAAACACCAGGTCCAAATCGGAAGAGTGGCCCAATTCAATACCGCCCAATTTGCCATAGCCAATCACTGCAAAATGGCTCTGCTCCCGTTCGTCACCATCGGGGTATCCGTATTTGGCCACCAGCTCCGTCCATACATACTGCAACGCGTACTGCAAGATTACTTCAGCTAAATAAGTTAAGTAATCGCTCACTATCATCACAGGCATAGCACCGCTTACCTCACAAGCCGCCACCCGCAAGGCATGCGCGTTGCGAAAATAACGTAGAAACTCCATTTGAGCTTCTAGATCCTGCGATGCAATGGCCGATACCCCGGCCCGCAACTCTCGCTGCAGCTGAGTTTTATCGGGCATCTGATACAGGCTTCTGTCGTCCAGAAGTTCATCGAGCAGCGCGGGATTCTTTTGCAGTTGCGCCGCTATCCAAGGGCTAGTTCGGGCAAGCTCCACTAATCTTTTCAAACTATCGGGGTTTTCGCACAGCAACGATAAGTAGGCACTGCGCCGTGCGATGGTTTGCACCAGAGGAAGAACGCGCTTTAGGGTTTCCTCCGGGGTATCGGTGGTTATCACCCG
>JAHQVY010000343.1 GCA_019634095.1 Cellvibrionaceae bacterium | reverse complement strand
TTATCCGTTTTATCCGCGCTGCCGCGCGCTTGCACAATAGCGATGGGTTTGTCGCGATACATAATACTGCCGGCAAGCGCTGGGTTTTTCGTGGGAATTGCCGTGATATCGGCAATGCTTAACGACTGTTCCACCTGCGCCACATCCACACCCAACCAGGATTGTCCAATATAGAAAGTAGCGAATTCTCTGTAATTTACGCCCAGCTCCTTCACCCTATGGGATACCCGAATAGCTCTATGTGGCAACTGAGAACGCTGCACCGCGCTGCGGTATTCCCCTAAGGGAATAAAAGTAAAACAAAGTATGTCGTTTTGATAGCTGTCGCTCTCGCCTTTGTACTCGCGGTACCCAGTACTGGCAGCCACTCCGAGCGCATAGTACTGATTGCGATATTCAATAATTTTTTTCGCGGTGGAACCATTGGCAAGGTTAAACAAACTCCGCTCGATATCTAAGGTTGCACCGGGAGGCAATTGTTCACAACTACTCGAAATCACCTTGCCGCCGCGTTCGCAAAGCACGCCAAAATAACCTGCCAGTACCTCGCCACTAGAAGTCTTCGGCAGGGAATCTTCCAGCATCGCCTTAAACTCCGGCTCACTATCAAACACAATGCCTATGCCGCCAAGGGCTCGCTGTGGATTGTCGAGGTCGGTAATCACCGCACCGTAAATGTAAGTGGGCTTACCATCGTATAGCTCGCTGGCATCAAAGGGAGAAACGCTATAAACCTGTGAACTGCGTATGGCCAAGGTTTGCTTAACATAAGCATCGGTTAGTACGTTACCCAGCATGTGTTTCTGGGAATCGTTGGACACCGCAATAATCTTTCCTTGGGCATCGTAAATAAATAGGTTGGTATAAACCGTATACAGCGCGTTAATGTACTTGAGAATACTCTCTAGCTCGCCCGCTTGATTTTTGTCCAGGCTCGTTTGCGCCAGAGTCTTGCGAAACATCGTGGTGAGGGCCCACCAACGACAATCGTTGGCGCGCTCGTAGAGGTTTCTATCCATAATATCGATGGCTAGGCAAGAGCAAAATTCGGCATCGCCGAGAATGGTATTCACCACGGTTTGATGCAAGCGATGTATCGAGTTCTCGAAAATATTTTTGGTTTTACTTCCCGTAGTGCTAACCTCGCTGAGCAATACCTTTTTTGAAATGGAGCGGCTGTCGCTTTGATCGCCATCTTTCAGCAAATTGCCATTCCATACAGTTTGGTCGAGTTCCGACTGAATTTGCTCTGCACTTTCGGAAATCTCATGCAGCTCTTTGGCGAATAATGCAGAGTTTTCCATTATAACGCTCATCACTTCATCGGGAATAGCCTGGGCTGCTTTACTGGCCGAGTCTTTAAATGCATGCTCGATTGGGATCATTGCGTGACCGCGCCAACCCAATCCGTTAAAGCCTTGATAGCCCTTGGTCACGCAAGTTTTAGACAGGTACAAACGCCCGGCAAAGCGCGTTACCTTAAACTCGGATTTTTCTACCACCTCCACCGCTGACCCGAGAGGAATTTGGCATTGATCACTACAGGCAATTACTCGACCTTCGCTATCGAGCAGTGATAAAACCGCCCAATCATCTTCGCTAAGTAATTGCTGAAACACACCTTGCATTTCATCTTCAAAATCAAACACCAAGCATAAAACGCCTAGAGCGCTAGAGCTGGAAGTGTTGGTCTCAGTGACTCGAAAACAGTACATCAGCGATTTTTCGTCTCGCGGAGACAGATCGCTGTAGCGATAGGTTTCTACAAAATCTTCGTTGGTTTTTAGCGCTTCGCCAATAATCGCATCGCTTGAGCACTGCAGGGGATTACTGTCATCTAACTGGCACAGTAGCTGCCCATTGCAATCTAGCAACACAATATTTTTATACACCGAATAGTTGGACACATATTCGGAAAAACGTCGACGCATCATCTGCGTTCTGCGATCATCTGAGCCCGGATGAGTATCTTTAGTTTCCCTTAGAAACGCGCGAATATCATCATCGGTGGCGAGAAAACCAATATCCGCGGTGCGCTCGAACAGGTTTCGAATCACGATATCAACGGTAACTTGCGCTATGGAGGTCATTGAGTTGACGGTCTTTCTGAGGGTTTCAACCCCCAGTGCCGCGAGTAGCTCCGAGGTTAAGTCTTGGAATGCCTGTCGCGTACCACTCATATCGGTGCCACTGCCACTCATTTGCCCTAGAATCGTCAAAAAGTCCCACTGCTGACCTAAGGTCGACAATTGTTCCCGCGCAGATTCTAGAACCGGCATATGATCGATAATGCCATCTAATTTATCGGGGATTTCAATACCCTTATAGATACTCATAGTAGAACCACTTGGCGCCGAGGCGCTTAGCTAGACAATGGATGTAATGCTTTGAAGGAGCCCAATAAAATCGCTGGCTTTTGAGTAACGCGTTAAATTAAAAGCTAGCTCAGGGTGGCAGAAATTTCCAACGGACAGGCGCCAAAAATATCGCACCAATTCAGAGCAAACTACGCTACTGCAATATGAGTTAGTCTTGCTAGTGTGCTAGTTGCCTATCACGGCTGGTAACACATTGCAGCACTACCCAGCCAACCCCGGCTCTAGTAGGAGTGGCTAAGATTGGTGCCGAATCAGCTTGCCATTTTGCCCTCAGCGGTGTTGTTGCGCCTGGAACGCATTTTCTCGACAAGCGACTGCATCTTGCTAATACCTCGCGCATTTGGAACTACCACCTCAATGAGATCAAAAGTTGACCCAGCCCTATACCGTAATTAGCAAACGCTGCGGGTGGCGGCAAACCGAGGAATAACACGTTTCTTGAAACGCCAAAGTAAGAATAAAGATGAGTATTAGGGATACAAGAATGGGATATTGCCCACTGTGCGGCAATCGCATACATTGGAAAAATAGAAATCCTTTTCATCAGTTAAAGCGTATTCCAAATCGAAATTTGGCTATAGAAGTATATAGCCAAAATATAATTACCCTTAAAAAACTAACACAGTAACCATTTATAAACTAAACGATTTTAAATGTATGAAATTAAAGAGGCGCAGACCCTGTAGAAATCACCTTTCCGCATAAATCAAGGAAGGCATACGGTTTGTACTCGTTATTTGTTATTTGTAATATTACATTGACTAACTAGCAAGGCTAACATGAAGCATCGTATTTAAAGACTGACAGATACCCTGCTTTTAAGGCCGTTCACGGCCCGCCTAACAACATTCTGACTTCTATACCCAAAACACTTGAGATTTAGGCCTCATGAGCACGCCCCTAAGTGCCCTTGGCGGTGTTGCTCCGCCTTCAATATAATGACTATTGTGCGTTGTCGCGCCTTGCCAAGAACCTTAATTGGCGCACTCCTAACACCTAAATCTCAAACGCTTTGGGTATATTTATTACGTTCTTATTGCCTTCACTTTATTGGCTAGATTTTTCCGCTAGACTACTGCCTTCGATATAACAGTCGCCTATGATATAACAGTCGCCTTTGATACCTGGATTAGGCGCGTATCAATTCACATTCTTTGCATAAGGCTCTTTGCTAGGCGGTAACCACCCAACGCGGAGCAGGCTAACAGCTAAATTCGCGACAAAGTGAGCCACAGCTCGCAGCGAACAGAAATGGCGTAAAAAACACCGTTATTTTGTTAAACAAGTTAGCATCGAAAGTTGGAACCCCCTTTAGAAAAAAGCTAGGGTTTATTTACCAGTGGTTGGCCCCTTACCCCTTACCCCTTACCCCGTTAATTTTAATTTTCCGAGGGTAAGTCGTCTGCTTGCAGCAATTCAATCTGCCCCAAAGGTTCAGCGCGTTTGTAGGTTTTTACTGGAAGCACATCGAAAGTGACGCGTAATTTCGGCTGCTCCAGAACCGCGCTGATTTGCGGGCTTTGCTCCACGGTTGGATCGAGCCAATGATCGAGAAACTCGGGGTTATTCGGTAAGAACAGCGGCATCGATTTATCGTGGTAACGACTGAAGCGCGGGTGAGGGTCGCGAGTAATCAGCGCAAAAGAATACACGGTAGCCCCCGCTTGCTGCCACTGCTGGTAAACACAGCCCAAGGCAAACAGCGTTTGCGACTGCATTAAATAGCGCGCCTTACCTTGGCTCTCGCCAATTTCACTGGCAAATAGCACGCCGCGTCGCGCACGAATTGCACTGCGCCATAGCGGAGAATCGAGATTGCGCGCATTGAAGCTGGTCACCTTCGGGTTGAGTACCAGTTGATCATTCTCCCGCTTTAGGGCATACCACCATAGGGCATCGGTATACACCGCTTTGCCGTTTCGCCAAATAACCAGGTGATTCACCCTGTGGCGCTGGTAATACTGGCCGCCAGGCTGGCGCAATAAATCCGCATACTCCCGCCAATACGGTATATCCTGTTGAGCTAGATTAAATTTCCGGCCTACATATCCACACATTATGCAATACCCCATTTTAAGCTTCATAAGCATGCCGCTTAAACCTAAATAAATCAGTTGACCTGAATAGACCCACGGCTAAGCATGCGGGTATCAACCCTTGTATCAACCCTTGTAAAGCCGTTAAGTTTAACAATTAAACCCGACCATTGCCTAAAGTTTTGGATTCAAAAACCTTACCCACAGGCGGTAGATAAAGGGCGTAAGCACAGAGCGGAGGCTTTTAGAGAGGTATTTATAGCACGGCATGGCGATTTTTTTACGCCGAAAATAGGTTACTCTTTGTGAAACCAAAAACTTCGAGTGCCACGCTTATAAAAGCCGCAAAGCGGTTATAGGCCAAAAAGTGTAGGCCGAAAAGTTTAGACCAGCCCGAAACACCATAGAATCGCCATAAAGATGCAGGATAATTTATGCTAAAAAACCCGCGCTACTTCTACCACCAAACCAAGGCCATAAATGTCATTGCCCAGCCGTTAACAGCTTTAATTTTAGTGCGGTATATTCCCAGGGAAGGCTTGAGTGGCCTGGACAATGCGCTGGCCATCCCTTGGGCTGCAGCTACACTAAAAGTCATTGACACCAAGACTAAAAATATAAATCAAAACACGCCCCGCCCATGTCAGACTCACGGTAACTTAAACGACCACCGTGCAACATCAAAATCTGTCGGGACAGCGACAACCCCACACCACTGCCGCGGGGCTTTGTGGTAAAAAACGGCACAAATATTTGCCGTACCAGCTCCTCGCTTACAGCGGGGCCGTTATCGGCAATACTTAAAATCACTTCACCGTTTTGGCTGACACCCGCATAAATCGCCACCTGCCTTTCACCCGGGTTTTCAAGTACCGCATGTTCGGCATTGTTCAATAAATTAATCAGAACCTGCTCTAGCATGTGTTCGTCTGCTGTGAAAGTTAAGTGACTCGGCTCGATACTTATGGCGATATCGATGTGTTTTTGCGGCCATTCTTGACAGGCGAGCAACCTTACCCGCTCGATAAAATCCGCCGCCGTTAAGGTTTTAAATTTAGGCTCTGGCAAGCGTGCAATGCTGCGATACGCGTCGACAAACTGGGTTAAATTACTCGCGCGCCTAGCCACGGTGGTTACCGCTTGCTGCAAGTCGTTTAGCGATTGG
>JAHQVY010000342.1 GCA_019634095.1 Cellvibrionaceae bacterium | reverse complement strand
AGGGAATAGCTGGCTTTTTTAGACGCTTAATGGTGGCTGGTTAAACATTTACAATTAAGGTGATGTTCTGGCCTAACCTAAAATATCCTGATTTTCTATATGGCGGACAGACTCCGTTGTGCTTCCCTCCAGAACCTCGCTTAAACATAACTGTGCAATAGCATCTACAGATACGGGCGCCTTGGCGAAAAAAGATTTTAAAAAGTGCGACTCGGTTTGCCGCGACAAAAACTGGAATGTGCCGGAAACATATTTTAGAAAGCCCAAGGGAATCGGTTTACCCGATTTAGTATACCGCCGGCCAAAAATCACAGAGGGAAACAGTATAGAGACCTTGGTATCACTGTTTTTAAATAGCTCTTCGACGGTATTCACCAAATCGCGCTTACCCTTGTAGTAGGCAAAACGCTCCGTTTTAAACATCGAGGGCAAAGTGGCACTTATAATAATAAGCTGCTTTACCGAATGTTCCTTACACGCTTTAACAAGCGCGATATTACCGCCCCCGTTAGCGGCATATTGCGCCTCGTAAGCCTTACTTGAAAAGGTAGGTACTGGCGGCGAACCAACACAAATGACGACAGCATCGGTTTTTGCGAGCAACTCTGGGTCGGGGTTGGCCACATCACCTTGAAGCCACTCGACTTGTTCCGCCCATTCGCTCTGTGTGTTTTGCAACTGCCGCGGCATGCCGCCACTGCGGGAAATACAGCAAACCTGTATACCTTGGCGGCTAAACACCTCGGCAATTTTGGAACCGACAAAACCGGTACCTCCGTAGATCACCATATGTTTTTGTTTTTGACCCTGAACTTGCATCAATAAACCCTCTAAATGACGTTATATGCCTTGATCTGACTTCTACCACTGACCATCGACTCCCGGCTACTTGCCCTCCTACCACCTGCCCTCATACCACCTGCTCCCTACCATCTGCCGGGCCGACCACCAAGAAACAGGGGTGAGGTACAGCCGGCCATTTCAAACCCAACGTAACTATACCGGTAAGCTTTGAGAATTATAGGGCAGCAGTGCGTCAATTATTGTTCTGAGCAAGGAGCAACAACGCAGTAAGCCATTCTATACCCAAAACACTTGAGATTTAGGCCTCGTGAGCACGCCCCTAAGTGCCCTTGGCGGTGTTGCTCCGCCTTAAATAGAATAGCTATTCTGCGTTGTCTCGGCAATTGCTCCTGCATTGCCCTAATACCTCACATCCCTGTGAGTACCGCCTTGCCAAGAACCTTAATTGGCGCACTCCTAACACCTAAATCTCAAACGCTTTGGGTATATTTTGGTTAAATCGGCACCCTGCACAAACCATAAGCAAAGGCACAAGGTAGCCGTGCACAGCCGCCTAAGCTATCCTCCACTCGAGGAATTAAAGCTCACTAAACGCCAAAATTCACTGCGGATTCGCCCAGCCATACGAATAAAAAAGCCGGGGGCGATTAGTTGAACTTTACCCATAACCCCCTGGTAAATTAGCAGCGATACAACAATAAAAACACTGCCAATAATCGACATAACACTGAGACTTTCATTGGCAAAAATGTAACCGAGTGAGAGCGCAAACATCGGCGTAATTAGCGGAATTAGCGATACCGCAAACAAGCTGCAATGCCTTAACACATAGAAAAACAAAGTGTGGCCTATCACCGTACCCGCCACGGCTAAGTAACCCACCCCCAGTATTGATTCAATATCGACTTGAGTCGGCAAACGACCATCAAAAACAAGCCATGTAAACAAAAATGCCGGAGCTGCCAGCAAGAGAACGCCCAAGGATTGGTGCAGGGGGTCGATATCGCGGCCCGCAGCTTTCACCCAAACCGAACTTAAACCAAACAAAAAGGCCGAAATCGTCATGCCGGCGACACCGAAAAATGTCTCGCTACCCAGCTGTATTCGTTCAATGTGCAACAACACTAAACCGATAATGGAAAACACCAAGGCTACCATCCGCGAAAAATTGAACATATTCTCTTTGAGAAAAAACAACGAAAAAATACCCACTACAAAGGGGTAAATACCCAGTATTACCGCCATCAAACCGGAGGGGATAAACTGAGCGCACCAGTAAACCAGCAGCATATTAGGGTACAAACCCAATGCACCGGCAAAAAATACCTTCCAATCGCCGCGGGAGATTGCCAGCGGTTTGCGCAATAACAGCGTAAGTAAGATAAGAATAAACAAAGCCAAAACCATTCTCAGAGTTACGGCTAATACAAACGACAATGAACTGTTACTAAACTGAATCGCCAAAGGCGTCGTAGCCCAAATAACGATAACAAATAAATATGCGGTAATAACCGGCATTATTTTATTCCTCTAAAAAATTAAAATCGTCCTTTTTTTAAGACAAAACATCCCCGCGCATCTCAACGATACGTAAAAAAATTCTGTTTAAAAGGAAGCTTGGCAGGATCCGCTCTGTTTACAGTGTCCAGTACCAATTGTTGTTTAGATCCAAACAGGTTAAATACCGACTGACCATTCTGAAGCGAGACAGAGCATTCCCTTATGTCAAACCCTAACCCGCAGCGAAGCCAGTGACGGACCTACAGGGGCATATTCACAGCGGGGTATCCTTGCTACAGTTTTACCTAAGCCCAACGTCGCATAAATTTTCGCACCCGAACCACCTCGCTGCTGCTACAGCAGTATTTTTCGCGGCGCCCGCGATTTTTTCCGAGCTCACGACGAGCGATTTAATTTCGCCGTAAAAAATCTCCGTGCAACTAAGGGAAAGGCTATTGCCAGCAACCCGGCCATAAACCGGTGTTGTTCCTCTGCCTGTTTAGCGTTAAGTCACATAGGCCACTACCTCAGCATTGCCAAGTATTCATAGCTTCTCCTCGCATAATTTTTCGGAACATAAAAACCAAAAAGGCCGCAGTTTTTTAAGCTGCGGCCTTTGGAAAATATTCAGTATTCAAGCTATCTAAACACTATTCTCCTCCGGCCCATATCGGGTGCGCAACGCACGGCACCACATCCAAAAGAATGTGGCAGCGGCAGGAATAAACTTATGTATAGATAAATGAAACATAAAAATGACTGTTATTAAGCTATTTAGGCTCTTAAAAAAGGATTGGCTGCAAAGGATCTATTTGACACATTATTAGCTTAGCTTAGCACTTCATTTCCGCGCTATAAAAATAAATCTACAGTAAAAAAATGCAGTGTAGCCAAAGAAACTTTCGCTAGAGCGTTGTATGAAAAAGTCTATTTAACTCTATCTGGCACTACAATCTAATGTTCTAGCTGGGCTATTCGTTAAGTAGCATCAAGTAGAGTGCTACTTGTCGAAATGGCGTTTACCTTGAATATGTTATAAAGTTTGCTCTCTAAATTGACCAACGTCAACCGGGAAGCTGAAAACAGATGCAAATATTTTTAGTGGGCGGTGCAGTCCGTGACGAGTTACTAAATTATCCGAGCATTGAAAAAGATTGGTTAGTGGTAGGAGCACGAGCCCAAGATTTACTCGACCGCGGATATCTTGCCGTAGGCAAAGACTTCCCAGTTTTTTTGCACCCCGAAAGTAAAGAGGAATACGCACTGGCGCGCACCGAGAGAAAAACTGGCCCAGGTTACCGGGGCTTTGCCACCAATGCCGACCCTAGCGTCACCATCGAACAAGATTTATTGCGCCGCGACCTAACAATAAATGCCATTGCAAAAAATGCCTCTGGCGAACTCATCGACCCCTACGGCGGCGCTCGCGATATCGAAAACAAATGGCTGCGACATATTTCTCCGGCCTTTGCCGAAGACCCGGTGCGTATTTTACGTGTGGCCCGATTCGCCGCGCGCTACGCTCACTTGGGTTTTACCGTGCACCCCTCAACAATGGCCCTAATGCAGCACATGGTAGACCACGATGAAGTCGACCACTTGGTACCAGAACGTATTTGGAAAGAACTATCCCGAGCCCTGGGTGAACAAAACCCACAGGTATTTATTCAAGTATTGCGAGATTGCGGCGCCCTCGCGTGTATTATGCTCGAAATCGATAACTTATTTGGTGTGCCACAGCGAGCGGAGCACCACCCCGAAGTCGACTGCGGTATTCATACGTTATTAACGCTCAAACGCGGTAGCGAGCTATCCACTCAAATAGCTGTACGCTTTTCTTGTCTTACCCACGACCTTGGCAAAGCGCAAACACCGCGCGACATCTTGCCTCGGCATATCGGCCACGAGCACCGCAGTGAAGACCTGGTAAAAGCACTGTGCCAGCGCCTTAAAATACCCAACGAAATCCAGTCCCTGGCATTGTTAACGGCGAAATATCACACCCAATGCCACCGGGCTTTCGAACTTAAGCCCAGCTCAATACTCAAGTTACTGGAAGCCTTAGACGCCTTTCGCAAGCCGCAACGCGTGGAAAATTTTGTGCTGTGCTGCCAAGCTGACGCCCAGGGTCGCACAGGCTTTGAAAGCAAACCGTATCCCCAGGCGGCATATTTGCAACAGGCGTTTGCCAGCTGCCAAAAGATATCGGCTAAACTCTTTTTAGCCCAGGGCCTGCAGGGCAAACAGTTGGGAACGGCGCTGCGAGCCGCGCGTATCGAGGCCCTGAGAGAACTCCGGCAACACTATAGCGAGACATCGCCATGAACAGCTCTCAACAAGCTTCCGTCGCACTCATTACCGGTGCGGCTAAGCGCCTCGGCGCCGCCACCGCCAAGGCGCTCCACAAGCAAGGCTACTCCGTAGCCATTCACTACCGCCAGTCAAAATCCGATGCAGAAGCGCTGTGCGCCGAGCTCAATGCGCAACGCACTGGGAGCGCCGTCTGTATTCCTGCGCGCCTGGAAGTCATTGAAGAAGTGGAAGCCCTGGCACATACCACTTTGCAGCACTTTTCACGCTGCGACGTACTAATTAACAACGCATCCGCTTACTACTCTACGCCACTGCCGCAGGCGACAACGCAGCACTGGGATGAACTGTTTGCCAGTAACGCCAAAGCGCCCTACTTTCTGTCGAAGTATCTGGCGCAAGAGCTCAGCCAACGCAAGGGCGCAATTGTAAACATCGCAGATATTCACGCACAGCGACCCAAGAATTTATACTCTATTTACTGCATGGCAAAGGCGGCGAATATGATGATGACCAAGTCACTGGCACTGGAATTATCGCCGCACGTGCGGGTGAACGGCATTGCCCCAGGTGCCGCGCTATGGCCGGAAAACGCTGAGGGCGAAGCCCTAGAAGACCCAAAGGAGCTGGCCGCAGTACCCCTAAAAAGTCTCGGCGGCAGCGAAAGCATTGTGGAGACGATTTTATTTCTGGTTCAGCAAGCCCAGTATATTACCGGGCAATGTGTTAATGTCGATGGCGGCCGCACCCTAATACAGTAAAGCGCAACCGGAGTTGGCTGAGCTAAAACTCAAAGGGCACCACCCAGAGTTGCTGCGTATTTTTATCGAAGCTTTGCCACAGCTGGCGGTAGCTGAGCTGCTTTGCGGGGTGAATGTCCTCTGGGGCCAGCTCAGCTAGCGGCTGCAAAACAAAAGCATTGTGGAGAATTTCCTCGCGCGGCAATCGAATGCCGTCGAAGGTGCCGTGCAAGTTGTCATAGGTAAGAATATCGATATCCAGACTGCGCGAGCTGAATCTTGCCTGACTGCGGTCGCGCCCAGCGGCATCTTCTATTTTTCGCAAACCCTGATACAACTTACCCACCGCTATATCCGTTTCAATGCGCGCAACCAAATTGAAAAAGTGGTCGCCCTCGAAGCCTACTGCCTCGCTCTCGTAGACACTGGAGGTGCT
>JAHQVY010000341.1 GCA_019634095.1 Cellvibrionaceae bacterium | reverse complement strand
GCCTCATGAGCACGCCCCTTTTTGCCCTTGGCGGTGTTGCTCCGCCTTAAATAGAATGGCTATTGTGCGTTGTCGCGCCTTGCCAAGAACAAAAATTGGCGCACTCCTAACACCTAAATCTCAAACGCTTTGGGTATATTTAGTAGAATATTTACCGTGCGCGGTCAATTCACGATATTTATAAAATTGTCACAGTTCGTTTGTATCGCTTGCACATGGACCAATGTGTTGCAAACATCCACAGTGGCTTGGTGCAGTGCATCCGGTGACGCAAATATTCGCTTCTGTTGTTCGCGGTTGAGAACGGTCAGTTCGGATAGCGTCGCGACAAAATCGTCAGCTGAAATTTGTTCTCTGGCAGACATTATTTGCAATGCGTCGCGAGGATTGGTGGCGTAGTAATCCAGCGCCATCTGCCAGGCTCGATGCAATTTGCTCACAAATTGCGGGTCGCGTTGGAGAATTTCTTTGGCAATCGATACGGTATCAATAATTTCGTTAGGTATTTGCGCACTGCTGAATACAGTATGAAACTGTTCGTGTTTGAGAATACTTACCGATACGGGGGCATAACTTACATAGGCGTCGATCTGCTGGTCGAGCATGGCTTGCTCGCCGCGCATTTGTTCCACATTAACGACATCGAGATCAGACAGCGATAAACCCGCCTGCGACAGAGCGCGGTGTAATAAATAGATACCGAGAGAGTCCACCTCACAACCAACCGTCTTGCCTTTTAAGTCGCTGAGGCTTTTCACCGTTTTGTCGGCGATAATCACATCGCCGCCGTTGGAATAGTCGGGTACCAGAACAATTTTTAAGGGCCGGTTAGATTCTACCTGCGCTTGCACTGCTTCGATAACCGTACTCGCTAGGCCATCGGCGTTGCCATTCACATAAGCGCGGCGGGCATCGGATAGAGAGCCGAGTTGCAGCAGCTTAATATCCAGCCCAACTTTTTCAAAATAGTGTTTTGTTTCTGCTAAGTACAGAAATTCATAGCCGGGCCAGGGATTGATGGCAATGGTGACTTGTGTGCCGCTGCGAGAACTGCAACACGCCAAGCAACTGATGCACAAAAAGAGCGCTAGCGTTTTAAGTGCCATAGAAAAGCCTTTTGAATTTGGCGCAATGTATAGTGCGGGCGGCGAGTAGAAAACTCCGCGCGCTCTAAGAAGTAAATAAATACCGTCATTGCTAAAACTATAGTTTAGCTAGCAAATTTTGCTATCAAGGTATTTTTTATTGTATTCCTTGCTGCAGGGCGATTTGCCTCCTTGTCCACGGGGGTAAAGAATGTCTTGACCATAAGCTCTTAGCTGAGCTAGTTTATCCAGCGCGAGTATCAGGGCTTCTGGCGCGTGGCTATTTATTATTCCCTCCGCTCCCTGATCTCCAATCTGTGCGTTTATAGTTTGCTGTAAAGCCGATATACGAAGCGTAATAGAACTCAGAATAAAAATAACATACCGGGTAAAGCTAATATGGAATTGATCGCTGTGTTTGCCACCATTGTACTGTTGGTGGTGCTTATCGCTTGGTTGAACATCCATCCGTTTTTGGCGTTTTTGGTGGCGGCCACCGCCGGCGGCATTGCTTTGGGCTTACCCCTAGAAGATATACCCGCCAGCCTGCAAAAGGGGATTGGCGGTACCTTGGGGGGCTTGGCAGCCATCATTTGCCTGGGGGCGATGTTTGGTCGGTTGGTCGCCGAGAGCGGGGCGGCGCAAAAGATTTCGGATGTATTAATGGCCGCTTTTGGTAAAAAATATTTAACCTGGGCATTGATGTTTACCGGGTTTATTGTCGGCATCCCATTATTTTACAATGTGGGCTTTGTGCTGTTGGTGCCCCTGGTGTTCTCCATTGTTTACCAATATAAGCTGCCGGCGGTGTACTTAGGTATTCCGTTGCTCGCCGCACTGTCTGTGACCCACGGTTTTTTGCCGCCGCATCCGTCTCCAACGGCAATTGTGCCCATGTTTAATGCCAGTCTCGGATTAACCCTCATTTATGGTTTAATTGTCGCTGTACCGACGATGATTTTGGCCGGTCCGGTGCTGGCTCGCTATTTAAAAGATATTCACTGCGAACCGATTAAAACCTTTGCCGCGGAGAAAAGAGCGCGCGACGATCTGCCGTCCTCCTGGAATTGTTTTGCCACCGCTTTGCTGCCAGTGGTGCTTATCGCCGGTTTTACCTTAGTGCCCACAACCATGGCGCAAGCGAGTTTTGCCAAGTCTGTGGTGCTGTTAATTGGGGATCCTATGGTAGTGATGTTGTTGGCACTGGCTATTGCCACCTACACCTTGGGTCTATCGCGGGGCATGAAAATGTCGGCCCTGAGTGATATGTATTCCTCCGCCATCAAGGATGTGGCGGTGATTTTGTTGATTGTTGCCGGTGCAGGTACCTTGAAGCAGGTATTTGTCGACAGCGGTGTGAGTACCGATATTGGCGATTTGCTGCAAGGCGTCAAATTGAACCCCTTGGTCACCGCTTGGTCTATTGCCACGGTGATTCGTGTTTGTTTGGGGTCTGCAACTGTGGCCGGTTTAACGGCGGCGGGTATTGTCGCCCCCTTGGCGGCGCTGCCGGAGGTCAATCCGAATTTGTTAGTGCTCTCTATTGGCGCGGGAAGTTTAATGTGCTCACATGTTAACGACTCGGGCTTTTGGATGTATAAAGAGTATTTTAATCTCAGCTTGAAAGACACCTTTCGTTCTTGGACGCTTATGGAAACTGTGGTTGGTATTAGCGGTTTACTGGGCGTGTTAATCTTAGACACAATAATTTGAGGTTCATATGATTGTTTCCCTACCTCCTAGCATGATGGAGCCAACCATGCGCTGGTTTGGCCCCAAAGATCCGGTATCGTTGCGAGATTTGCGCCAAGCTGGCTGCGCCGGTGTGGTGACTGCACTGCATCATATTGCCAATGGCGAGGTGTGGAGCATTGCCGATATCAGCCAGCGCAAAACCGTGGTAGAAAATGAAAGCATGCGCTGGAGTGTGGTCGAGAGTTTACCGGTGCACGAAGATATAAAAACGCAGCGGCAAGGCTACGAAAAGTATCTTGAAAATTACAAGCAGAGTTTGCGCAACTTGGCTGCCTGCGATGTGAAGATTGTAACTTATAACTTTATGCCGTTGCTGGATTGGACACGCACCGATCTCAGCTATGTTATGGCCGATGGCGGTGTTGCACTGCGCTTCGATATGATCGATGTGGCCACCTACGATGTCCATATTTTGCAGCGGCCCACCGCTGCGGTGGATTATCCCGAAGAGGTATTGCAGCGGGCGGCGACACGTTTTGCAAAGCTGGATCGAGCGGGTATTGCCGCCTTGGAAAAAACCATTGTCGCGGGTTTGCCCGGCAGTGAAGAGAGTTTTTCTACCGGGGAGTTTCTGCAGCGCATTTTAACCTATCAAAAAATTGGGCTGCAAAACTATAAACAGCACTTGGTGGAGTTTTTACAGGCGGTTTGTCCGGTGGCGGATGAAGTGGGTGTGAAATTAGTGATTCACCCCGATGACCCGCCGTTCAGCATTTACGGTTTGCCGCGGGTTGTGAGCACCGCCCAAGATTTGCGAGACCTCTTTGCGGCAGTGCCCAACCCGTCCAATGGTTTGTGCTTTTGCGCCGGCTCTTTTAGTATTCGCCCAGATAACAACCTGGTAGAAATGATTAAAGAATTTGGCGAGCGCATCCACTTTGTACATTTGCGCAATACCCAGCGCGAAGCATACGGCAGCTTCCATGAGTCGCAGCATTTGCAGGGCAGTATCGACATGTTTTCGGTGGTTGAAGCGCTGACGCACATTTCTGCGCAGCGTGGCGTGTCTCTTCCCATGCGCCCGGATCATGGCCATCAAATTCTCGACGACCTGAAAAAGAGCAGTAATCCCGGCTACTCGGCGATTGGCCGTTTAAAGGGCTTGGCGGAATTGCGCGGTTTAGAATTGGGTATTGTTCGCTCGGCTGCAAGGGCGACCGAGGCACAATAGATTATGAGCTAAAATCACCGCAAAAAAAGGGGCGCTCTAGAGCGCCCCTTTTTAGTGGCTGCCGCTTGCTAATGGCTACCAGAGGAAGTTGTGGAACCTATTGTGACAGTTGCCACTGCAGGTTTTAGTTTCGGGGTTGAAGACGATGGCATCGCCCTCGAGAAAATCCACGTCCTTAATTTTATTGATATGCAGCGACGGGTCTACCAGGCTCTGACCATCCAAGGAAACCCGCACGTGGCATTCGTCGCAGGTAATATCACTCAAAGGCAAGTGGATACGGTGACCGCTTCCCAGAGAGGCTTCCCGGTGACAGGTTTGGCAATTCATGGTGTCACCGATGCTTGCCGTGCCGGAATCGGATAGCCCATCGCCGTGGCAATATGAATTGCTGCAGCTGAGCTGCTCGTCATTAAACACCGTTGCCGGGCTAATACCCTGGCTGAAGTCTGTTTCAGCTCGCCCCGCGCTGTTGTCAAAGGCGTGATTGGGGCTAAGTACATCGCTGTGATCGGCGTGACACTGGGTACAGGCAATTGGGCTGGAAAAGTTCGATTCCACGTGAGCCGTATGGGCGGCAAAGCTAAGGTCGATTTCCTCCCCACCCAAATCGTGGGGTGGTGCGCCGGTGCTGTTCTCGCTACCGCCATGGCAGAAAGTGCAGTCGGTGCGCCAAGCGGTGCTGGGAGTGCCTCCGGGGCCGTGGCAGTTATCACAGCTATCTCCAATACCGCCGGTCAGATCCTCGCCGTGGCAGCTGGTGCAATTCTGGGTTTGCAATACCATTTCGTTGCCATGCACATTGGGGGCAGCAAAGCCTGCGGGGTGGAAGCTTTGGCCGCCGCCCTCGTCGCCGCCGCCCCCGGGCGATCTCCCGGCCGTGCCCCAGGGGTAATTGGGATGATCTCTACCGTGGCAAGAACCGTCACAGCTAATATCTTCTGCGTTAAAACTCAAGGTATCTTGGGAGAAGGCGACATCTCTATTGCCATTAACGTGTAGCTGGATATCTGAGACTGAGGTGTTATCTTGGGTCACGTTATTGTGACAGTCGCTACAGGACATTTCTTCAATTGTGGAGGCCAAGTGCAAGCTGTGCAAAGTACTCATTAATGCCCAATCTGCGGCGTCGCTGTCGCTGGCTGCATGACAGCTGTTGCACTGCATAATCTCGCCATCGCTAACTTGACCGTTATCATCCTGGCCGTTGCCGTGGCAGTACGAGTTGCTGCAGGTGGTATCGGCGTAGGTGGTGGCAGCACTTAGGCTCTGGCTAAAGTCGAGTTCCGCAAGCCCGTCGGGACTATCGTCGAAGGCGTGATCTTCATCGAGTACATCGGTGTATTGTTTGTGACACTGGGTGCAGGGCATGGCGGCCGCAATGCCATCTTCCACATGGGCGGTATGCGCGGTAAAACTCTGCGCCGCGCTGTCATCGCGGGCGCCCAGGTCGTGAGGTGGTGCACCGGTTAAGTTATCCACCCCTCCGTGGCAGAAGGTGCAATTGCTGCGCCATTCTTCGCCGAAGCCGCCATCGGGGCCGTGGCATTGATCGCAACTGTTACCAATACCGCCGGTGAGGTCTGCGCCGTGGCAGCTGGTACAAACGGAGCGCTGCAGCACCATTTCTACACCGTGCTGCTCGGGATTGGCGAAACCAGCGGGGTGGAAGCCGCCACCGTCACCGCCATCGCCACCACCAACGCCACCACTAGACCAGGGAGTGTTAGCGTGGGGAAAGCCGTGGCAGGCACCGCTGCAGTTGATGTTGTCGCTATCGAAGCTCATTTGCGTTTGAGAGAAGGCAATATCGCGCTGACCGTTAATGTGGAGGTCGAGATTGGCTATGGCGGTGTTGTTTGCGGTCACTGCGTTGTGACAATCTCGACAGGTCATTTCCTCCACTACAGAGGTAAGGTGCCGGCTGTGGAATCCGCTCATCTCTGCCCAGGTATTTTCACCGCTAAACACGGCGGCGTGACAGCTGTCACAACTCAAGTTGGTATCCAGCATACCAATGGTGCCGCGGTCATCGCGTCCACCGCCGTGGCAGTAGGAGTTGGCGCAGCCGACCTCCGGTGTAAATTCTGCTTGCGGGCTGAGGCCATTGGCCATATCGACATCGGCGAGGCCTTTGGTCGTGTCGAACACGTGGTTATTCGTCATCACGTCAATAACTACGCTGTGGCACTGGTTGCACCCCATATTTGAGGTCATCGAGCTGTTGAGGTGAGCTTGGTGTGCGGGGAAGATACCTTCACCGGAATTGGCGCCTCTCACTACGTAGCGGGGCGGGGCGCCAGATTGGTCTTCGCCGCCGCCATGGCAAAAGGTGCAGTCGGTGCGCCAGGCGTCGCCTTCGGTACCGCCCAAACCGTGGCAGGAGTCGCAGCTGGGGCCAATATTGCCCGTCAGGTCGCTGCCGTGGCAACCGCGGCAATCTTGGCGGGCACCATTGGATTCGCCGACAGCGAGCGCTTCGGCATGAATATTGGGCACGGCGAAACCTGCTGGGTGTACCTTTCCGACTTCGGGGGGGGCGGGTGTAGGAATGACGCCAGTGTTTGGATCGTCAGTGGGCGTCACAGTATCTTCATCATCGCTTTCGCCGGAACAGCCAGCCAGTGTGAAGAGTAAAGTAGCAGCTAATAGAAATGCGACAACGGAATTGAGATTACGCATGTTTTGACCAGGAAAGTGTAATAAACAGCAACTCTTAAATTGAACAAAAACTCTTTCTAAGGGAAGCGTGAATTTGAAGGAAAGCGCGTCCACAGTATGGGAGCGCATATGTTCCAGATTTAATTTTTCCTAAGCAACCGAGCTAGAAGGAATCTTAGAGGCTAATCACATACTCACCAAAATAGATTTAAATTAATTGGTGATATTGATTCTCATTAAATTTTGCTGCACATTAAGTTATGGCGTTGGCCTTATCTTAGCGTTTTAGCTGCTTCGTTATAGGGATTTTATTGCCACAAAAATAAAATTCTTAGTGCAGTGTTTTATTTTGGAATTCAGTTACCGTTCGTCATAGGGACTAAAATAATAAATCGCGACTTGTCCCCGGGTTACAGCATAGCCCCCACACTAACGACATTAAATTTGGGGATTGCTTTTGGGTTTGTTCTCATTTTTTGAGTGACTCAGCTCAGGTTTTTTTATGATTCAATGGAAAAACCTGCTGTGACTGGGCGCCAGTGGGGCGGGTTGTTTTTTTAGGGGCATCGATTTTCGGCGCTCTGTTTCAAACCGACAATTACAAATCATTAACACAATAAATGTAAAGAAAACTAAAAAATGAAAACTACAACACGTACGCAGCAGTATATCTTCGGGCTTTGCATTCTGCTTTGCCTCTCGCTGTGCTTGGTTTATTTAAACCGCAGCGCAGACACCCCCCCAGAGCGGTTACCGGGGGGGAGCAGTGTTTCGCTTTTGCTCGGAAGTTTTACTGTGCATCCAGCAAAAAATGAACAGGATGGACAGGGCGCTTACTTGGTGGAGTTTTCTCCCCATTTGAGACAATTTTCAGAGCCTCGTCTATTAACCTCGGCACCCAACCCCTCCTATTTTGCGCTATCAGAGGCGGGTCGGGTTTATTCGGTGTTTCGCGGCGCCGACGAGGAGTCCGATACTCTGAATGTTTTCAGTTGGCATGCGCAGCAGCGGGCCCTTTCGCCAATCTCCTCGGTACCGGCAGCGGGGCGCTCTCCTTGTTATGTGGCCTTGCACCCAGATGAAACTCATGTGGTGGTTGCCAATTATCAGTCGGGTAACGTCAGTGTTTATGCCCTTAACCCCAGCAGTGGTGCGGTGAAAGTCGATAGCCGACAGTTAATCGCCCACAGTGGCCGCGGTCCTCATCAGTCGCGTCAAGCTAGCGCGCACGCTCACTGGGCTCAATGGAACGCGGCGGGCAATAAACTGTATGTTGTTGATTTAGGAATCGACAAAGTAATGATGTACCCCTTCGATCGGCAAACCGGCGAAGTGGGCGCGGCGGAGGTGGCCTATACCGCCCAGCCGGGAGCGGGGCCGCGCCATATGGCCTTTCACCCTACGCTGGCTCGCGCCTATTTGCTCAATGAACTCAACAGCACGCTCACGGCGCTTAAGGTAGAAAAGAATGGTCGACTGAAAAAAGTCGCGACACTGTCTACGCTGCCGCAACAATACCGAGGGCCCAATCAGGCTGCGCACATTGAGATCAACCGAGCGAGCACGGCTATTTATACCTCTAACCGTGGGCACAACAGCATCGCTGTGTTTCAACTCGATCCAAGTGGTGCAATGCGGCTAAAACACACGGTGGGTTCCGGGGGCCTTTGGCCGCGGCATTTTCTATTGTTGGAACAGTACCAGGCGATGGTGGTGGCCAATGTGCGCAGCAATAATTTAGCGCTGTTAAACATAGAAGACGATGGCGGCTTAACCAATACCGAGGTGAGTACGTTTGCACCCAAGCCCAACTTTGTCACCGCGCTGAGAGCCAACTGAGGGACAATTGATCTGGGTTATAAATCCGCTGGCTATGCAGGCTTCAAGGCCTAGCTTTAACCTTTTGCCCCTTTGCCGCTGTTCATGGAGCGAAGGGGAGGTTTTCAACCTAAATTAAACCGCTTTTTATCGCGCTTAATCCCTCCTTTGAGCAAAGTAATGCTAGCGGCGCTTGACTGCGCTATTTGCGGTCTATAATTAAAATTCAAACGCGCTCTTGTGGTGTTGCACTGCCAGCACCAACTGGTATTGCTTATTTCCGAAGGCAGTAAGCCGGTGAATTGGGGTCGCAGCGAGCTGACAGTAAAAATAGGCCGTAGATGTAATGACAATGAGTTCGTCTTCCGGAGATTACAAAGAGCGATACCTGAGAGTGCTTGAAGAGCAGGAGCTTCTCGAAAAGCAATTCGATAACCAGCTAGACTATTTGCGTCGAACTGTTACCCATTTAAGTGCCGCTGCTCAGGGGCTCGATAAAAGCCTCGATGCGGAGATGATTGGCTTGCGCGAAAAACTTCGCGGCGCCAAAGGGTCGGCGGTGGTCGAACAAATGACGAGGGTGCATCGCGCGGTAGCGGTGTTCGAGCAAAATCGCGATTCTGAAAATGCCGCGGCGGCGCTGGCTATGTCGCAGCTGCTGAATCAATACCTCAGTTTGAAAGTGCCCGATGATCTCAAAAAAAAGCTCGAGCGTTTTAGTGCCGGTTTAAAAAATAATTTAAATTCCTATCGCATTTATCCAACAGTGCTTGGCGAAGTTGCCAAGCTGCAGCAGCTTGCACTGGATGCTGCAGCGGAACCGCCAAAAAGTTTTTTACAGCGGCTAAAATCCGGCAGGCGAATTGTCGGTGCCGAAGAACCGGCGCCTGCAAAACCTCCCGCGCTCAATAATGCCGAGCAGCAGCAAGTGGCTGACTCCAAAGTGGATATGCAACTTGCCGACGAAGCCCTCGCCCCGTCGCCCAATACCAGTGCCCCGGCTTCTGGTTTGCTTGAGGACGGCGAGGATGGCTACGCGGAGGTGGCGCCACGCATTGCGGAAACCCTGCAGGATTTGATGGAAAAAATACACGCCAACGACCTGATCCAGCATAAAGTGGATATTGTCAAAGCGCGTATTGAGCGCGGCATGGATTGGTATGCGCTGACAGTGACTTTGGAAGATCTTCGCGATATTTTACTACTGCGCTACCTGGATGTGGATCGCGAGTTCAGTAACTATTTGCAGCAGGTGAATCAAGAATTACACAGCATCAGCCAGGCACTCGGTTTGGCCTCTGAGCGCGATAGCCAGCAAAGTGTTGCGATGGGCGAATTCACCGATTGTGTATCGAGCCACATGAAGAAGTTGCAATCGTCAATGGAAACCAGCGTTACACTGGACCAGCTCAAATTGGAGGTTGAGGGGCATTTGGAAGCAATACAAGGCTCCTTGCAGCAGTACCAACAAACTGAGCACGCCCACAACGAACAGGGCAGCCTCACCCAGCAGCTGAAAGCTTTAGTGGACCGCGTGCATTCTGTGGAAAGTGAATCCAAGGCGACAAAAGAATTACTGGAGGTTGAGCGCTACCGCGCCACGCACGATCCGCTTACCGACCTGCCAAACCGGGAAGCCTATAACGAGCGTATGCTTCACGAATTACAGCGCTTCCAACGCTATCGCCACCCGATAGCTTTGGCGGTGTGCGATGTCGACTATTTTAAGCGTATCAACGACACCTACGGCCATCAAGCCGGGGATAAAGTCCTCAAGTTACTCGCTCGTATTCTGTCGACACGGCTGCGCCAAGTCGACATGGTGGCCCGTTACGGCGGCGAGGAATTCGTTATTATTATGCCGGAAACCTCCGCTGAAGCGGCTCTGCCGGTGCTGGATAAAATACGCGCAACGGTGGGCAAAAGTGCGTTTCGTTTCAAGGACGAGCCGGTGAACATTACCCTGTCGTTCGGTCTCAGCAATTTCGTGTCCGAAGATACTGTGGAAAGCGTATTTAATCGGGCTGATCAGGCCCTATATAAAGCCAAGCAAACCGGGCGCAACCGCTGTGTGCTTGCCGCGAGCAGCGCGATTGACAGCGGCAACTCAGTATCTGGCATGGACGCAAGCTGAGTCTTGGCCTACCATGCCCCGGTATATCTTGGGGGCGCGCGGCATGGGCTTGGATTTATATTACTGTTCCTTATTAAACGATGTGCAGCCGCTGCTGGAGCCAGCGCGTGCCGTGTTAGATGCAAGCGAATTGGCGCGCTACCATGGCTACAGGCCGCAGAAACAAATCGAGTTTTCCCTGGGGCGGCTGCTGGTGAAACGCGCGTTGGCAGCCCGTCTTTCCCGTCCAATCGGCGATATTCGCTTCAGTTACAGCCACTTGGGCAAGCCTCTGCTTCCTGGGGCCCGCTGCAGTTTCAATATTAGCCACTGCAAATCCGCAGTGGTTGCGGTGGTATCCGATGTGCCTGCGGGCGTCGATGTGGAGCAAATTTATCGCGGTGGCGGAGGCTCTGCCGACAGGTCCCAGCCCTGGCAGCGCGCGGCCTCGTTTCTCAACCTCCCAATGGCGCAGATGCTCGATCGGCTCGCAAGCGACGATGAGCACAGCCGCGCTCGCTTGTTCACCCAGTTGTGGACTTGCTTGGAGGCCCGGGTAAAGATGAGCGGCAATTCGGTATTTGACCTCAGAAAAACCTTCCAACTGATTATTCATGATCGTTACTACCAGCCCGCTTGCCAAGCTAGCCGGGGTTGCTACTTTGCCAGCTGGCAGCTACAAAACAACGAAATCGTCTCTTTGGCTAGCGCGGCACCCGCCCCTATAAAAATTTGGCAATATAAAAGAGAACGATTACAACAATTGATTGTCGAACCTATCGCGTGCAGTTTGCCGCTTGGATCATACTAATCTAATAAGATTTGCTTTGTGCCTCATATGTAGTCGTTTTATATATTTGCCGGGCAAACGTTAAGCAGATCACATTATTTCCCTGAAATGCGATACGAATCACATTCTAATAGGCAAAACCTGTTTGTTTAAACGCCACTTTTTCTGTTGCAATGCGGAACTATGTCTCGCTTTAGGTTATGCTTACTCTCTTGTCAACGAAGCGCCATAAATTTTGTGCTAGGTAGCACATTTTTTGTTGTCTTAATGGATCTGAGGAAGTTTTAAGTCGTGTTAGATATGAAAAAGTTCTTGTGTTTGCTTATTTTTGTCTTGTTAAGTGGCGAAACCTTCGCCTTGCCCTGTAGAAACGAAGCGCAACTGCGCGAACTGGATAGACGCTATGAAAACGCCATTCTGGTTTCCGATGCCGATACCCTAGAAAAACTATTGGATGATAAATATATCTGGGTTCACAATCAGGTGAGTATGATAGAAACCAAGCGCGACCTTATTACGCGGGTTTCCGATGACACTTACGCGCCGCCACTATCGCGCAAGTCAAGCTATCAAAGAGCTTCGCGGCGCGATGGTACTTGGGTGCTAATGGGGGTAACGGAGGTTAACCAAGCAAAGCCTATAGAGTCGAACCCAAACAATATTCGCATGAATCGTTACTTCTTCACCAAAACCTATGTCAATACCGGCCGTTACTGCCGCTTAATCTCATCCATGACCACCAAAATGGAAGCCATCGATATTTCTGCGGACTCTTAAAACGGCACAAGGGTGTATTTCCCGGGGTGATTTCACCGCAGGGTGCGTCGGCAATGCTTCCGCAAGAGCAATGCCTCAACAACCGGCCATACGAAAAAGAGGCTGCATTGGCGACCCAACTGAACCAGCTTGAGTGGCTGCGTTTGCGGTCCTTCCTTAATAGCCCTCACTCAAGCCACGCTGGTTTGCACCTGAATTAAAGGCTGATTTTGCTGATTTAGCTGTGCTTCTAAGCGATCGCCGGTGTTGAGGGGGCCGACGCCGGCAGGGGTGCCGGTGAGTACGATGTCGCCCTCATAGAGGGTAAAGTAAACCGAAATATACTTCAGCAAGGCCATACAGGAGTGCATCATTTCTGAGGTGTTGCCCTGTTGTTGCAGCTCATCGTTTTTGAACAGCTTTAACTCGAGGTTTTGTAGGTCGATTTTTTCCCGTTGATAGGCAATCGACTCCGACAGCGGGCAGGCTTTGTCGAACGCTTTGGCCTTCTCCCAAAGCTGGCCTTGACTTTTTAAGGTGTTTTGCGTGTCTCGCAGGGTGAGGTCTAATGCCAAGCCGATATCGCTCACTGCGCCTTGAACCTCGCTCGCGGGGGCTTGAGTCAGCGTTTTGCCAATGCGCAGATAGAGTTCTAGTTCGTGAGACACTTCGCCAAGTCGTTTATTGAATGAGATTGGCGCACTCATATCGCAAATTGTTGAAAAGGGTTTAATAAAAAGTACCGGCTCGCTTGGCACTGTATTATCGAGTTCCTTAATATGCTGGACATAATTCCTGCCAACACAAACAATTTTATTGGTTTTCATCGTTTTACCTTATGCCGTATCAAATTAACGCTATCGTTGCACAACCTTAGATGACGATTCACCAGGAAGTTCCTGAAACCTTCAGTAATGACGGCTCGACTGACACAGTCTAAGGTACAGCGTAATTGCGGTTTTACGCAGAGTAACGCAAAGCAGGCGATACACTAACATTGCATAAGTTCTCGGCCTAGCGGCCTAGAGCCACATCGCAGCTTCCAAAGCCGCATTTCAAGCACGGTACTGAATTTTTTTCGACGTCACTAAGCGTGATTTATATTCGCTGTAAAAAACTCGGTGCGACGTTAAGTTAAAGGTGCGCTTCTAAAAGCTTCTGAATTCAAAACTTTACGCAACGTTACGGAATACTGTGATTAATTCTAAGCTTTTGAGGGCTCTATTGATGATTTCAGAAAAATCATCAGCAGGGTCATTGATGTGCTCCTAAACTTTGAAGTGTGTAGCTAGGCTACTGTCAGTTTATGTGAGGGCTTGCCACGCAAATAAAGTAGTAAGATAAAGGCAGGTTCTGAATTAGGGTGCGAAGAGTTGTTTTTATATAACCGGTTTTTGGCTGTTGCCGCAGTCTATCGTTGGATAAGAACCGCATTTATCCTGTGTTTTTTAATTAGCTTAGCCGCGTATTTGGGCGCTTGGCACTGGATGTTTGAACTTTTAAGTCATTTAAGGCTGCACTATTTACTTTGTCTTAGCATTAGTTTGGTGGTTTTTTTAGTTTTTCGCGATAAAAAGTATGCCAGTGTCGCGGTAATTGCGGTGACAGTAAATGCTTTGCCCCTGTTGGCGTTTTATTATGGGGGAGCGAGTGAGCGACAAGTGACAATTGGATCGCGCCATACATCAATAAAATTGATGTTAAGCAATGTATTGTCCTCGAATACAAACTACTCGGCGCTGTTGGCGCTGGTTAAAACGGAAAAGCCCGACGTGCTCATTCTGCAAGAGGTGACCGCGGATTGGCTGCAACAAACGGGAGGCTTAAGCCTGCACTACCCGCACCGAATTGCCCATCCCCAAGAAGATAATTTTGGCATTGCATTGTTTAGCAAATTCCCCTTGCAGGGTGAGCGCATTGCAAACTGGGGCGGCTTTAAGCTGCCGAGTATAGAAACACAGCTAGTGGTTGCAGGGCGCAAGCTCTTGCTTTTGGCAACTCACCCCCTGCCGCCTTTGAATGCTTCATATCACCGAGGGAGAAACTCACAACTGGAGCAAGTGTCGCGGCGAGCAAAGGCGAGTGAGCTGCCAACTATTGTAATGGGGGATCTGAATTTAAGCTTGTGGTCGGCAGATTATCAGCGTTTGTTAGATGTTAGCGGCCTGCACAATGTGCGCAAAGGCTTCGGTATTTTGCCCTCTTGGCCAGCTAATCTTGGTGTTTTGAGTATCCCCATCGACCACTGTTTAACCTCGCGACATTTCGCTATTCGCGATGTAAAAACCGGTACCAATGTCGGCTCGGATCACCTGCCATTGATTGTTGCTTTAGATTTCTGAACACTTAATGTCTGCATGTCGCACTTGCTAAAAATACCCATAAATATGGCAACTAGTGTAGTGTCTCAAACTAACGTTATATATAGAAAGTCTCCATAAGGTTCACAGCAAGGCGCTGTTTGCAGGCAATGGTTGTTCCCTTGGCAAAAGCAGGAACACCGCTGTGAGCCTTAGGGTGGCTTCCCGAAGGGCGAGTCGCATTTCCCCGTGTTTATTGTTGAACATATTATTTCAAAAATGCGTCTCGTCTATATGTGACGTTAGTTT